>CAMCUE010000042.1 GCA_945878705.1 Ferrithrix thermotolerans DSM 19514
CTTGTAGATGCTGCAACCGCATCATGGGATACTGCAGTTCGCGATGGTGAAGAATTTGGAGTACGCAATAGTCAGGCGTCAGTCCTTGCGCCAACCGGCACGATTGGCTTAATGATGGACTGCGACACAACCGGAATCGAACCAGATCTTGGTTTGGTTAAGTTCAAGAAGCTTGTCGGCGGTGGAAACATGACGATCGTCAACCAGACTGTGCCGCGTGCGCTGAAGCAACTCGGTTACGAGGGGCCAGTTGTCGAGCGAATAATTGCTTACATCGACGAGAACAAAACAATCGTTGGTTCACCAGACTTAAAAACCGAACACTTGCCAGTATTTGCCTGCTCAATGGGCGACAATACGATTCACTACGAAGGTCATGTGCGAATGATGGGCGCGGCTCAACCGTTCTTGTCTGGCGCGATTTCAAAGACCGTAAACATGCCAGAAGAAGTATCAATTGAAGACATTGAATCGTTGCACATGCTTTCATGGGAGCTCGGAATCAAAGCAGTAGCTGTTTACCGAGACAACTGCAAAGTCGGTCAGCCGCTTTCAACTGCCAAAAAAGATAGTGAGACCGGCACTCAAGATGCTGATGCTGCTGCAAATTCGGCGACGCAAGTTATTGAGCGCATCGTTGACCGGGTCGTTCACCAACCAGTCCGTCAGAAATTGCCACGATCTCGTCGTGGTCGAACTTTTGAGTTCAGGGTTGCAGATTGCAAAGGTTTTGCCACGATCGGCGAATATGCAGACGGTCGACCAGGCGAAGTGTTCTTGACAGTTTCAAAACAAGGTTCAACTCTCGCTGGCATCATGGACGCTTTTGCTAAGAGCATCTCGTATGGTTTGCAATACGGCGTGCCTCTGCGAGCATTCATCGAAGCATTCGTCAACACGCGTTTCGAACCAGCAGGCATGACCGATGATCCAGATATTCGCATGGCTTCATCGATCGTCGACTATCTATTCCGTCGACTTGCTGTTGAATATCTAACAACGGATGAACGCGCCGAACTTGGAGTATTCACTCGTGAAGAGCGCATGCAACCAACGCTTCCAGGTGTCGAAGAATCAATTACTCAGACGACGCAGGGCACAGATATTTTTGCTGATCCTAAAACGATTCCATCGGCAAGCGAGTTGGCTGCTCAAATTGATGCCGGCGCTTATTCTGTGCCTCCAGCAAAAATAGTGAAAAAGCAAAAAGCAACTGGCATGATCTGTTCAACATGTGGTTCAGCAAATATGCAACGCGCTGGCGCGTGCTATGTCTGTGGAGACTGCGGCACATCTAGCGGTTGTTCATAATCATCTAGATTTAGCGAGTGGCTAATAATCGCCAGTCCGTAGAGATTGCGTGGTTCTCTGCGCTTTGCGACGACGACTACGAATTTCTTGGCGTGCCAGATGATGACCTGCAATCTTCGTGGTCACACTGCGCAGACATCGTGCGTCGCGCCGAAATTAACGGCTTTGACAATGTGCTTTTGCCTTCTGGGTACAGCCTCGGCATTGATGCCACAGCTTTTGCAGCAGGGATCGCCGCGCTTACAAAAGACATTCGTTTATTGCTTGCCGTGCGACTCGGAGAACTAGTCGTACCCCAACTTGCCAGGCAAATTGCGACATTGCAACAAATCTCTAATTCTCGACTTGTTGTGAATGCGATCTCATCAGAAATGCCCGGTGAACGTTTGTCCAGTGAGGCGCGATATCGCCGTACCACTGAATATTTATATGCACTCGGTGAGTTGTTACAAGGGCGAGCGGTAGATCTTGAGGGCGAGTTTTTGCAACTACATATTGATCCTCCACGAATCGCGCTACAAGGTCATGGATGTCCGCCAATATATTTTGGAGGACTCTCAGAAGCGGCTCGGGACTGCGCGGCGGCTAGTGCTGATGTTTATTTAATGTGGCCGGATACGACCTCCAAGGTTTCAAGTGTGATCGTCGATTTGCAAATGCGTGCCCAACACTTCGGCAGAAGATTAAGTTTCGGTTGGCGCAGTCATGTAATCGTGCGTGAAACCGAGCGCGAAGCTCGCGAAGCTGCTCGGCGATTGTTGTCGCGCTTAGACCCAGTAATCGGCGACGCAATTCGAGCCCGATCGTTAGATGCAACTTCAACTGGTGTTAACCGTCAAAGCGAACTTCGCTCTGAGTCTGATGACGAAGGGTACATCGAACAAAATCTATGGACTGGTGTCGGTCGCGCCCGAAGCGGTGCGGGTATTGCCATTGTCGGCGATCCTGATCAAGTCACGGCGAAATTAAACGAACTCGCCGATGCAGGGGTTTCGGCGTTCATCCTGTCTGGCTATCCGCACCTTGCAGAATGTGATTTGTTCGCTCGCTATGTTTTGCCCAGAATTAATCACGGGCCATTGTCACTAGCTCATACCCCAACCGCTTTACACGAGCCGAGTTAAATAGCTAGTTAATTCGACAATTGACGCGTTTGATTCCGTTAATGAAATTGCTCTGCAAATAGGCAGGTTCGCCTGTGATCCGTAGGTTCGGTACTCGTCTGCGGATTTCGTCAAACATCACGGCAATTTCGCGTCGTGCCAAATTTGCTCCAAGACAAAAGTGTGGACCGCCTGCGCCAAAACCAATCTGCGATGGCTGAGCGGTGCGGGTGACATCAAACTTGAAGGGATCAGCAAAAATTCGTTCATCACGGTTACCAGAGTTATAGAACAACACAACTTTTTGATTTTGTTTAATCTGAGTTCCATTTATTTCAGTGTCTTGAGTTGCGGTTCGACGAAAGTGCATGACTGGCGTTGCCCACCGAACTATTTCTTCGACGGCTGTTTTTGTGTGCGTCTCAAAATCGCCGAACCACTTCGCGCGTTGATCTGGGTTCTCGTTGAGCGCAAGCATTCCATGTGTAATTGCATTTCTCGTCGTTTCGTTGCCGGCGACTACCAACAGAATAAAAAAACTGCCAAACTCTTGCGACGAAAGTCTTTCGCCGTCAACAACTGCATGCATCATCACACTCGTCAAATCATCTGTTGGGTTCGCTAGTCGAGCCTCACCGAGTGCTTGGGCGTAGGTGAACATTCCAATTCCGGCTTCCATCAGCCCTTCGATTGAACCCGAAAAATCAGGATCTCCTGCACCGAGAATTGTATTCGTCCAGTTAAAAATCTGTCGTTCGTCGGATTCCGGAATCCCCATCATCTCGCAAATAATTTGTAACGGAAACTTTCCAGCAATTGCGTCAACAAAGTCAAACTCTTGATCGCTGAATTCGTCCAGCACTCTGTCGATAATCGTGCGGGCCTTGATCTTCACATACTCTTCGATTCGAGCAATTTCGCGGGGAGTAAAACCCTTAGAGACAATAGACCGCAAGCGAAAATGTTTTGGGTCGTCCATTCCGATCATCGAACCGAAAAACTCGTTCAGTTCGGGCGATAGGTCGGCGATGTTTGAGCCCTTACCACTGCAAAATAGTTCTGGATTACGACTTGCATGCCAGATGTCGTCGTGCCGGGTGAGTGCAAAATAGCCAGGACCTTTCGGCACAAAGACAAAATCCATTTCTTCAAAAAATTGAATCGGGGATTCATTGCGCAATTTTGCGAACGCCGATTCACGGTAGTCCCGTGGCGCATTCCAGAACTCTGTCGCCGAAAGGTCAATTTCATCCAGTGCTACATCAAATAACTGCATCTCAGAAGACTAGAACGACAGCACCTCTCAACCCCACTCGGGCATCAAAGGGCTTATGGTAATAAATCAATTCTTTTGGATTTTTGAGAGAACTGTTAGTGCATAACTTGCGGCATCAATTGTTCCCTGTTCGAATGTGTCGTAAGGGTCTTCGTTTTCAATGCTGAGTACGTCGTCATAACCAATACCTTTAAGCGCGTTGAAAAATGGAGTCCAAAACACGTCACCGTGACCTTTGCCGACCGTTCGAAAGTTCCATGAGCGCTCTGCAGGATTCGCAAATGTTCGGCTATCCAATGTGCCCGCGATGCCAAGTTGCTGCTGGTTAAATTCAAGATCCTTTAGGTGTACGTGATGGACTGCATCACCAAGTGCATGAACCATCGCAATTGGGTCCATGTGTTGCCAAAACAGGTGGCTTGGGTCAACATTCGCACCGATAATCGGACCAATATGCTTTCTGATTTTAAGCAAGGTCGGTGTGTTGTAAACCAGATGCATCGGATGAAGTTCGAAAGCGATTTTTTCAATGCCATGATCGTTACCAAAGGCAGCTAGTTCTGTCCATAGATCAAGTGTTTGCACCCATTGTCGGTTGAGTAAGTCGACGCCGTCAGATGGCCAAGGAAAAAATATCCAATTGATTGTTGACGAGTTTGGGCCGTCTCCGGGGCACCCCGACATCGTGACTATTTTCTTTACGTCTAATAGTTGAGCAAGTTTCATCGCCCCCTTAATGATCTCGACATGTTCGTTACCTTTAATTGGATGCATCGGCCAGGCTGAACAATTCAGTGCGCCAATGCGAAGTCCGCGATCGTTTAGTTCGCCGATAAGAGTGTCGCGAGCTTTTTCGTTGCTCAACAGTTCTGAAAGATTCATATGCGGTGCGCTTGACTGACCGCCGACAGCAAGTTCGACGGCGGTGGCGCCTGCTTTGGCTATTACATCCAGAGCATCTGTACGAGAGAGGTTCTGAACCGAGTCTGTATATACGCATAGTTCCATAGTTATATCTATCTCTTTCTATTTTGCTTTAATTTAAACCGAAAAGATTGTGTTTTCTAACTGGCGAATCTTTCGCACTACTAGTGAAGTCCAAATCTTTTATTCCACTGACACCTTTAATGTGAAGCGGGCTTGAAACTTCGAGAGGCACGGATATTGATCGACCAGTAGCGGCTGATGCATAACTAGCCAAAGTCATTTCAAGTACTTCTAATCCAATTTCGCCGCTAGCTACTGAAAGTTTTTCGTGTTCAATAGCATCGGCAATGTCAACTAATGCAGCGGCAATTGACCAGCGGATTTTGTCGTGTATAGATTCGCTATTAGGTTCAAAATTGACCGGTTCAACTCTTGTATCGGAGTCAACTGTTACGACCATGTCTTCAAAAGCAGACCATGGGCAAGTTCCAAAGTTTTCGTAGTTGACGCGAAGTCGACCTTTGCTACCGACGATGTCGATACCGCCGTGTCCATGTCCCCAGCCGATATTGACGAGCGCGGCTCTGTCGCCAGATTCAAGTCGACAAAGCGCAAGGCTTTCAACTTCGTCTCCTTGCGTATGGCTCGTCACGTGCGCTGAGACACGTTGAGTCGGTGATCCAAGAAAATGATTCGCAAGATAGACGCCGTGGATCATGTCCATCAACACACCACCGCCAGAAGATGCGTAGTCGTGACGCCACTTTGGTTTGAAACCGCTCGCGCCCATTGAATCTACAACACCTAAGAAATTAACTGTCACGACACGCACATCACCGAGTTCGCCTGAATCAAGAATGCGCTTTGCCGCAACTACCTCAGGAAAAAACAAATAATTATGAATTACGGCCAACTTCACTCCCGCTTTTTTGGCTGCGTGAATTGCCGCACTCGCATCAGCGGGTACCGCAGCGAGTGGTTTTTCGCAAACTATGTTGTGTCCTGAATTGGCTGCGGCCTCAATTAGTTCTCGGTGCAAGTGTTGGGGAGTGCAGATGTCAATTAAGTCAAGATCGGATCGTTTGATTAGTTCAAGCGGATCGGAATATCCATCTCGGGGGGTGAGCCTGGCTTTTGCCAAACCCAGTTCACGTTGCGTCTCAAATGGGTCGGCAACAGCCACTATTTCGAAACGTTCTGGAGTCTCTAAATAGGCAGGAATATGCCCGTTCAATGCGATGTTTCCGCAACCAATCAATCCGACGCGAAGTTTACCCATAAGTTTCATCCATCTCTAACGGCAGTTCCATTTGATTTTTCGACCAATCGCTTTCGATCCAAGTATGTGCAACATCAAAACATGGTTTGACTGCGCGTTCATCGTTTGTTGGGTGTCCTGCCAAATAATTAAGTAGCCACATGTTGTGACCTGGAGACGCAGTTGCCAGGTGGTACCCCCATGGAATCACCACTAGATCACCATCTTGAACCATAAAGTGCTCATCAGAGTTTTCATTTTCATATGCATCTAACTTGTAGTTTCGATGAAAACCAAAACCGTCACTGCGATCAAAACGGAAGTAATAAGTTTCCTCCAAATATGGAGATCCGTTAGTGCCGTCATGGCAGTGGGGCGGCCAACCTGACCATGCACCTCGCGGCACGTATGCCTCGTAGAGAATTAAGCGTTCGGCAGGCAATGGGTGGGCGAGTAGATGGTTTACTTGCCGTCTGGCAGAACCGCCACCTCGCACTTCAACTCGCATTTCATTAGGTTCAAAAACACGAATTGGATAACGACCTTCTGCCGGTGCTCCACCAATCGTAAATTCAAAACTACTTTCAGCAGTAATCGAAATTAGATGACCTGGTGGAACATAAACAACCTGCGGCGATTGTTTGAAAATATCGGATCGCTGCAGGTAGATCTTTTCTTCGCCAACTTCAACAAAACCTGAACCTGAAATTGGAACTATTGCAACTTCGCGATCTCTTGAGTTGTGTTCAAAACTTTTAGATTTTTCAAGTTTTACGACGTTGAAATCAAGATATGTCCAACCAATTGATTTAGGTGTTACATCAAATTGTGTCCCATCAACGTTTTTAAATGGTCTGTGTAGATTGCTCACGACTGAAATGGCGCACCAGGCACCATTAGATAACGTTGCGCCGATTTTTCTTTCTCGTATATTTCGCGCGCGGCATTAACATCTTGGTTCTCTGATGTGTGCGCAGTTGCCATATCCCACCAACAACTTGCATAACCAGGAACTCTTTCATCCCAATCAGTGTTTACGACAATGCAAGTTGTCTTAGTTGACGCACGTGCCGTAATTAGGGCCTTTTTGAAATCGGTGAGACTTTCGGCCTTAATTGATGTGGCACCCAAACCTTCGCAGATTTTGACGTAGTCAACTGGTAATACATCGCCATCATATGAACCAGATTTGCCTCGGTATCGATAATGGCAACCAAAACCTAAACTGCCGACGTTTTCAGAAACGCGTCCGACACTTGAGAATCCATCATTGTTGACGACAACAATAATTAATTTAATGTTTTCTTGGACAGCCGTAGTTATCTCGGTATTCATCATCATGAACGAGCCATCTCCGACCATCACGTAGACCTCACGATCCGGAGCGGCCATTTTTGCACCGAGGCCACCTGCAATTTCGTAGCCCATAACGCTGTACCCATATTCGACTTGGTAACTCAGCGAATCTTTACAGCGCCACAACTTCAATAAGTCCCCTGGCAAGCTTCCGGCTGATGTTACGACAACATCTTTTGGATCTGCCGATGCCTGAACTGCTCCGATGACCTCACCCTGACTTATTGGTGTCATCGCCGCACCGTAGACGCGCTCAACTTCTTCGTTCCATTTTTTGTTAAGTTGTTGGCAACGTTGGCGATACGAATTATCAACTTGATAGTCACCCACAGCAACTGCAAGTTCTTCAAGAGTTACTTTTGCATCACCCACAAGTGGAATTGCTGCGTGTTTGTATGCGTCCATTTCAAAAACATTGATATTTATAAAGCGAACATTCGGATGTCTAAATGCAGTTTTTGATGATGTAGGAAAATCTGTAAAACGTGTGCCGATACCGATAATTAAATCCGCTTCGGGCGCGATGATGTTTGCTGCTTCGGTGCCTGAAACACCGGCGGCGCCAAGACTTAAAGGGTGATCAAAAAGTAATGAACCTTTACCTGCGTGAGTTTCCGCCACCGGAATTCCAGTTTTTTCTACGAACGACATCAGTGCTTCTTCGGCGGCGCTATATCGAACACCTCCACCGGCGATAATTAGTGGAGTTTTAGCGGCACGGATCCATGCGACGGCACGCTCTATTGAAGTTGTGTCAGCACGGTTTCGCGGTATCGACCAGATTCGTTTGCGAAACATTTCTTCTGGGTAATCAAATGCGTAAGTCTGAATATCTTGAGGTAATGCTAAAACTGCGGCACCAGTTTCAGCAGGAGATGTAAGAATTCGCATCACTTCGGGTAACGATGTGATTGCTTGCTCTGGGCGTTGAATTCGATCCCAATATTTTGAGACAGGTTTAAAAGTATCGTTTGATGACTGATCTTGAGTGAATGGAAACTCGAGTTGCTGCAAAACTGGACTCTGAACTCGTTCAGCAAAATAGTCTCCAGCCAAGCAAAGAACTGGAACTCGGTTCACAGTTGCGGTAGCCGCACCGGTAACCATATTTGTTGCCCCTGGCCCAATTGATGAAAGACAGGCTTGGGCTTTCATTCGACGATTCATCTTGGCGTAGGCGACGGCAC
>CAMCUE010000043.1 GCA_945878705.1 Ferrithrix thermotolerans DSM 19514
TGCATCACCGACGATGACATGAAGCCTTCGATATTTGAGAGGGTCACAGTGTGGTTCGTCGCGAGTGTTGACGATCGGGCGTTTGAGAGTGGTTTCCAGCCCTACTTCTTCTTCAAAGAAATCCGCACGCTGACTTAGTTGATACGCAATCGAGTTATGCGCCATGCCTTCGAATTCTGTACCAACTTTGCCTGCGCCACAAAAGATTTGTCGCGTCACAAAGTGAGTTGTTATCAGCGCAGCCATTTTTGAGAAGGATAAATCTCTAGCAAGTAAATAGTTCTCGTGACAGCCGTAGCTGTTTCCTTTTCCGTCTGAATTATTTTTGTAGGCAATCAATTCTGCGCCATCAGGCAAAAATCCTTTGGCTGCGACCATGCTCTGTCTAATTATTTCTTCACCCGCTCGGTCGTAAATCAATGCCTCGTCGACGTATCGGCATTCAGGAGTTGACACCTCAGGGTGAGCATGATCGACGTAATACCGCGCGCCGTTTGTGAGCACAGTGTTGACCAAGTGCATTTCGATCTCGGCAGGAAACGAATCATCTAATGAAAAACCGCGGGCGTCACTGCCTGGCTGCTCATCCTCGAAATCCCAGCCAATTGATTTATCGAACCTGCCGACGTAGGAATTTATAAGTAACGAAGATGCCGTTACGGCGCTTGAGTCCATGCCCTTGGCGATAATTCCGTATTCGGTTTCGATGCCGCAGATTTTGGGGATACTCAATTTGTCCTCAGAGGTATTGACCTGTCGCGGTTTTTTCAATCGCGCGACCACCTGTTGTCGACGCGCTCTCGCTATTTACAAGTGTGCGAATAAACACAATACGCTCGCCTTTTTTGCCGGATATTTTCGCCCAATCATCTGGATTTGTTGTGTTCGGCAGATCTTCGTGCTCTTTAAATTCTTGGCGAATTGACACAATTAAATCTTGCTGTTGAACGCCTCGTTCACCACCCGCGATCACTCGCTTAATTGCCAACTTCTTTGCCCTGCGCACGATATTTTCGATCATCGCACCCGATGCGAAATCTTTAAAGAACATCACATCTCGATCGCCATTTTGGTAAGTGACTTCAAGGAAGCGGTTGTCGTCATCTTGTCGATACATCTCAAGGACGGTGCTGTCAATCATTGCAGCGACTGCTTTATTAACATCGCCTCCATGTGTTTCGATTTCAGTCGCAGAAATCGGAATATCAGTAGTCAAATATCGCCGGAATATCTGTCTCGCTGCATCAGCATTCGGACGATCAATGCGGATCTTTACATCAAGTCGACCTGGTCTCAATATTGCTGGGTCAATCAAATCTTCGCGATTAGTCGCCCCAATTACGATCACGTTTCTCAGACCCTCAACACCGTCGATCTCGGCGAGCAACTGTGGCACAATCGTCGACTCCATGTCAGAAGAGATTCCAGTTCCACGAGTTCGAAACATTGAATCCATTTCATCGAAGAACACAATTACTGGCCAGCCTTCCTCACTTTTTTCGCGAGCTCGTTGAAAAACCAGACGAATCTGCCGTTCTGTTTCGCCTACGTATTTATTCAGCAACTCTGGGCCTTTGATATTGATGAAGTAACTTCGCGCTTTTTCTCCGCCATTGGCAACTGAAACTTTGTGTGCGAGGCTATTCGCTACTGCTTTGGCGATAAGAGTTTTGCCGCAGCCGGGGGGGCCATAAAGAAGGATCCCTTTTGGCGCAGGTAATTGATGTTCGGCAAAAAGTTCACTATATAAAAAAGGAAGCTCAACAGCATCTGCGATTTGTTCAATTTGTGAATCTAAGCCGCCAATATCTGAATACGAAATATTTGGAACTTCCTCTAGCAGTAAATGTTCAATTTCGGCCTGAGTCAACTTCTCGAGAAGCAAATTCGATTTTGGATCCATTCGCAGCAAGTCGCCACTTCTTAAATGGACACCGCGCAAAGCATCGGCAAGTTCGCACACGCGCTCATCGTCGCCGCGACCAGTGACTACAGCGCGCACACCATCTTCGAGGACTTCTTTAAGATGTACGACTTCACCGATTGGCTCCGATGAGCGAATCTTTATCACGTTGTAACTTTCATTGAGCACAACTTCTGATCCTCGTTCAATTTTTTCGAAATCAATTTCAGGATGTACGGTGACTCGCATCTTGCGCCCGTTCGTCAAAATATCGACGGTCAAGTCTTCATTTTTACCTACAATTGTTCCGTAACCAGATGGTGGTTGTGTAAGTTTTTCAACTTCATCGCGGAGAGACGAAATGTGTTCTCGCGATTCACGCAGGGTGTACGACAATTTTTCATTTTGAGCAACAGCGTGTGCTAACTGACCCTTTGTTTCGAGCAACTTATCTTCGAGATGTCGTGCGTGCTCGTCTGTTGAATCAGGACTATTTTCGCCTGTTCGTGCCATCGTGAAATATGCCTCTCCTCGTGTGCTTATTCCTACCGTATAGGTCAATCCACTATTTCTGAAAGTCCAAAAACATTAAATACGCCACTTTGCCGTGTAACATAATCTCGTTGTAACGTCGTGTTTTTAAGGGAGCTATAAATGAAGGTTTGGATTGATCAGGATCTTTGCACTGGTGATGGTCTCTGTGAAGAAATCGCGCCTGATGTGTTCACGCTTCTAGATGACGGTTTGGCTTATGTTCGTGAAGGCGCAAAAGTTTTCGCAACGGCTAAAGGCAATGAACAAGGTGCCGCTGGTGTTGCAAATTTTGCTGATTCAATGCTTGACGCTGTTGTTGAATCGGCCGAAGAGTGCCCTGGTGAGTGCATCTTCATCGAGCCTTAAATAAATTAAGCGCCGATAAATCTGGCGCTCGTTAGAAAGCCGGTGTGAGCAACCATTCTGTGGTCTGGTCTGACTGATGCGCCTTCGATGTGCCAAGTGCGATGCAGAACTTCGAGGGTTCTCAAGTCAAGCCAATCCTGCCCCATCGCTTCGCGAGTTTGTACCGCTTGAGTAATGCTTGGCGAATATGAGACAACGAGTGCGCCTTTTCGTAATGCAGTCTTGGCGTGTGTGATGACTTGCCAGGGTTCAGGTAAATCTAAAACCATCCGATCAAATCCAGTTTCTTCGATTCCGAGATAGGCATCACGAATTGAAACGCTGTACCGCGAGAGAACTGCTTCGCCGAGAAACTCTCGAACATTTGTCTGCGCCCGGTTCGCAAAATCTTCACGAATCTCGTATCCCGTAATTATTGCACCATAGCGGAGCATCGTCATCGAAAGTGCACCCGAGCCGAGACCTGACTCAAAAACTTTGACTCCCGGCGAAATATCAGCCATCATGCAGATTGGTGCGAGATCTTTTGGATAAATAACCTGAGCCCCTCGTGGCATTTGAATCACAAAGTCTTCGAGTGTCGGACGAAGCAAGATGTAATAAGCACCTTTCGTTGATTGCACCGAACTACCTTCGGTTGAATTAGTTATCAACTCATGAGCGATGAATCCAGCGTGCGTATGAAATTCTCCGTTCGCTTTGAGCGTAAATAGGTAGCGTCGTTTCTTGGCATCGATTAATAGCACTTTTTCGCCGAACGCAAACATCAGTCATCCCGAAAATCTTGAAAATATATGAATAGATTGCTCAACGACTTGATCTAGTTCCAATTGTGATCTGTTCACCATTTCGCAACTTTCTTCGAACTGGTTCAACTTGTTTTTGTTTGAGCACTCGGCGGAGTATTCGAAAAACAAAGTACCAAAAACTCAATGACGCGTAGCGGTTGATGAGTCGACGAAACATATTTAGTTCCCCTTACTGCTGAAAATCTCAATCACACTTCGGTTCTTCTTTCCGCTTCGGCGCCCAAAAAGAAACGCTCCCAACAAAGCAACTATCGCGCTGGTGATTTTGATCATTCGAATTTGCTCTGATCTATCTGCGATTAGACCTTGGATATCGTCCTGAAATGAATTCAGTTTGGTCTCTAGCTCTTCTCGTGTGACTTTGTTTTGGGTCAGCATTAGTTATTTCTCAAGAGTGCCGCGTTTAATTCGCGACAGCGTAAATTTGCCGATAACTATGCAAACAATAATTGTGATTAGATAAGTTGTCCACGACCACGTGTTGCTTGTGCCAAGTGGAGTGGTTTGGATTAGTCGCAGTACTCCTAATACGCCAATGACAAGCCCGATGCTCATCAAGATTGCTCCGGCGATGCCGAAACCGAGCCAACGACCAGCCCCACGAATCGGATCAATTGTCTGTTGCTTGGCATATGTGACGACTAGTACGTAGAGTTCTGTGAACTTTACTTTTTCAGCGTCGAAGTGTTCAGCCACCCTTTTATTCTATTAGTGGTATTGAGCGCTCTTTGTTCGTAATCGAACTGCAATATCTATCTATTTAATGGTACGACTCGAGTGATTTCAATGGTGTCTGCCCCAGATGACAATGCCTCTGCTAGCGAGTTCCAAAACGGAAGATAAATCTCCGTGGTCGAAACACCAACGCCGTTGAGGAGAAGCGAAAACACACTCGCGTGCTCGTTTGTGAATGGGTAAACACCGGAAAGTGTTTTTACGCCGGTTAATGTTCCAGTTTTTCCCCGCAAAATATTTGCTGCCGGGCTGAAGACAAATGATTCGCGCAATGTTCCAGTTGAACCTGCAATTGCCATCCCATTTACCAATTCGCTTTGCTGCCCTGCGCGTTGCAACAAACTGGTGATCAAACCGCACGTCAATTTAGTGGCTCTATCCAAACCAGAACCGTCAGCAAGCGCGATTCCTTCGGTGGGTAACCCCCACTCGACAATTTTTTCTGCGATCACTTGCAAACCGTCGATTCTGGTTGCAGCGCCGTGGCTCACCCGTCCGATTTCTTTGAGAAGTAATTCGGCGGTGTTGTTGTCGCTATTAGTTAGCATCTCGTTCACAACATCACGCAACGGTGCAGATTCAATAGACGCAATAAGTGGCGTCTCTGGTTTTGGAGAACCGATATCAGGTGTATCGCGTACTGCGATACCAGCAGTTTTGAGAAGGCGGGTAAATTCTGTCGCTGCCGATAAGGCAGGGTTAACGAACTTGACAGGCGATTCAAAAGCATTGGCATCATTAATCATTAGTGCACCCAGTGGGCCCGCCTCTGTGCCTCTAATTCCATCTCCCCATGTTGGTGAATATCGTTCGCGATCAAATAATGATTCGTCACCGATTACAGCACCATCGATTGATTTGATTCCAGATGCAACTAGTGCATCTACAAGACCCTCGATGTAAGTCGGATGCATGGTCGGATATTTTTCAGTGATCGGATATTCGCGCGTTGACAGCAATGGATCTCCGGAACCAACCAGCCAAAGATCACCATTAACTTTTGAGTTGGCAGCATCACCAAAAAGTTTCGTTGAAAAAGTTTTGTCACTGCCGAGGACTTCAAGCGCAGTTGCGGCAGTTAGTAGTTTCATATTGCTTCCGGGGATGAGTGACATCGAGGACTGAAATTGAAAAACTAATTCGCCGTCTGTCTTGACCTCTAAACATGATTCAGGAGGAAGTGTCGCTGCCAGCGGTTTCAGTTTTCCGGCGACACGTACTTTGAGTGTCAGGTCGATCAAGGTTTGTGGCACTCGACGCGCAGAAAAGATCGGGGTTATTGGCGGTGTATCTAAATCAGCAAAATCTTTCAGCGCATTTATTTTATTACTAGCCTGTGTTGCGTATTGGACCATCAAAAGCATTGGAGCAGTTCCAGCCAATGTGATTGATAAAAGAATCCCAACCATTCGGTTGGTCTGAGTACGACTAGCAAAATTGTTGAATCGTCGGACTAATTTCGATTTTCTCATCTTGCAATTCCTCGCCACTTCGCATATTGGTAAGCAAGTCCCAGTGCCTTGGCTGCGCGTTGACCATTGGCGTAGCAAAGTCTGCCTGATAGACGAACCTGTTTAACGCCAGGATTCTCAACATCTGCTACCCCAAGTTCTGTTGCGACGAGTATTGGTTTACCGGTTGCTATTGAAAGATCAGCGGCAGCCTGGGCGAACCTTTCGTCTTGGCGTTGGTGATATGTGACAATTCTTTCTAATCCGAAATCGGGATAAAAAGATCCTTGTTGCATTAGGCGCGCTTGATTTGATTGAATGCCGAGACCTAAAAAAATAATTGCGTCAACTGCGGGATGCTCGGCTATCAGTCGCATGACTTCAGGAATCGTGTCTCGAGTTTCACCACCTGCACAATCAACTGGGTTGTTGTGGCTCCATCTGTCTGGCAACAATGCCGAGATGCTGGTGATCAAATCATCGGGTAACTGAATCAAGTTGAGTTTTTGTTGTTTCGAGATGACATCTGAAGTCACAACTCCCCAACCACCGACTGTGGTGAGTACCACAACATTTGGTCCCTTGGGTAGAGGCTGAGTTGCAAAGGTTGCGGCAATATCAAACGCCTCTTCGGCATTTGAAACTCGTGTGACTCCGTTGCTCCGACACACGCCTTCAAAAACTCGGTCGTCGCTTGCCAAAGCACCGGTGTGACTCGCTGCTGCCAAGGCGCCACTACTCGTTGATCCCCCTTTGACAACCACCAATGGCTTGTGTATTGCAATGGCTTTAAAACTTGAAGCGATAGTAAGCCCGTCTTGAATACCTTCTAGATATACGAGCGCCACCGAAGTCTGTTCGTCGCTATTAAAAAAATCGAGAATTTCAGGAATACCAGTGCACGCAGCATTGCCTGCTGAGATTGCTCGAGCGATACCGACGCCTGTGAAGCGCGAATAGTTCATAAAACTTGAAACAAAATTACCGCTTTGGCTGGCAACCGAAATTGAACCGCGCGGCGGATAGGGTCCGACGATTTGAGCACAGAGGTTTGCCGGTGTGCTGACTAGACCTTGGCCGTTTGGTCCGATTAATAAAATATTCAAGTCACGAGCAGTTTGCTTAAGTAGTTGTTGAGCTTTGAGTCCCGAATCACCTGCTTCGCCATAACCGGCCGAAGTGATGTACACCGCACGAATATTTTTTCTTGCGCATGCCTCAAGGATCGCAATGTTGGTTGATGCTGGTGTACACACGAAGGCCAAATCAACCTTGTCGTCAGGTAGTTCGTCGATCGTTGCTACAGATTTAACTCCGAGAACTTCTGCGCGCTCTAAATGAGTCGCGAAAACATCACCGTTGTATCCGCAAGATAATAAATTATGCAGAGATACAAAACCAAATTTGCCGGGGTGAGTTGACGCTCCGACAACAACAACGCCGCGCGGATTAAATAGCGCATCAAATGATTCAGGATTAGCAGGAGTAGTCGGTGATTCGTTGAGTTTCGACGCTGGCTCGAGACTTTGAACTGGCGATTCTTGGGTATTCATCACTACTAGCGCATCTACAGCAACAATCGAGCCATCATTGCGAATAAGAATCGGGTTGATGTCAATCGATGAAATCGCAGGCTCACTTTCTGCGGTATTTGACAGAGCAACTAATAGATTCGCAAGTTGTTCGCGTGAAACTGCAGCCTCGCCGCGAAACTTTTCGAAGATTGCTTGCTGTCGTAACCGAGATTGCAAGTCAATCGCGTCTGCATATTGCAATGGCACAGGTGCGAATGCGACATCGCTAATTATCTCGGCGTAGATTCCACCGAGACCGAGCATCACAAAGAGACCGAACTGAGGGTCACGATGAATGCCTGCGATGAATTCGCGCTTGCCAGACTCCATGCGAGCAACAACAAGCGAAACTTCACCGTCTTGCGGTGTCGCCTTTGCCAACAAATCTTTGGCAGCTTGGTTTAAATCAGTGTTGTTCGTTATTCCGAGACGGACAAGTCCACGCTCAGTTTTATGTGCGATTGAATCGCCACACAATTTCACTACAACTGGGTAACCAATCTGATCAGCCGCTTCAACACACCGAGTCAACGGTTGATTGTCACAGTTGATCTCGATCTCCTGAGCAAACACAATGCCGAACTGACTGAGAATCGCTTTTGATCGTGTCTCAGAAAGTGTTGCTTGACCCGAAATAATCACATCGTCAGAGTAGTGTGGGGCGCATGCTTGATGTTGCCAGAATAATGTTTCTAGCGGTGGCTATTGGCTTCACAGTTACAACATTGGCGAATCTTGGGACCACTGTTTATATGCATCGAGCACTTGCGCATAAGGCTTTAACACTGCATCCGTTTGCGATTTTTATCGCGCGAGTCACGATTTGGTTGTCTACAGGTATTCGCCCACGTCAGTGGGTGGCTGTCCATCGTAAACATCACGCGTTTACCGACCAAGAAGGTGACCCGCACTCACCTGTTCTGCTTGGATGGAAAAATGTTCAGATGCGCAATGTGGCGCTGTATCGCAAATCTGCCAATGATCCACAAACTGTCGACCGATACGCGAAAGATCTTCCACAAACTCGCCTAGATCGTTTTC
>CAMCUE010000044.1 GCA_945878705.1 Ferrithrix thermotolerans DSM 19514
GAAGGGGTGGGATTTGAACCCACGGTGGGCCTAAACCCACGACGGTGTTCGAGACCGTTCCATTCGTCCGCTCTGGCACCCTTCCAAAGTTCAAGGCTACCGCCGAGCACTAATTAGTTTTTGTCTCGCGTAAATTTTTAAACAATTCAGTAAGCACCTCGGCGCATTGTGTTGCTAAGACGCCGTGCACAACTTGCGGGTGATGACCTAATCGTGGATCAGTTGCAATATTGTAAAGGCTGCCAAACGCGCCAGCCTTCAGATCGGCCGCACCGAATACGACTTTGCTGATTCGCGAATTAACAAGTGCGCCCGCACACATTGTGCACGGTTCAAGAGTCACCACGAGTGTGCACTCTTCGAGTCGCCATCGTCCCAATAAATTTGCGGCGTCACGCAAAGCCAAAATTTCGGCGTGCGCTGTCGGGTCGTTGCGCAGTTCGCGCTCGTTGTGGCGCGAAGAAATAATTACATCGTTATGAATTACGACAGCACCAACAGGTACATCGCCGTGGACCAAGGCGTTGCGCGCCTCGGCAAGAGCAAATTTCATTGCATCGTCATTAGTGATCATGGCGGAGGGGGTGGGATTCGAACCCACGGAGACTTGCGCCTCACACGCTTTCCAAGCGTGCCGATTCGGCCGCTCTCGCACCCCTCCAAATCGCCCAAACAGCTTTAACTGCGTGGATTTGGCAGGCTATCTGAGTACACAGCCAAGAATTCGTGAACTCAGTTCGCGATATCGTTAGGCAACCGTTTCCGTCGAGTGAGGTGGCGGCCGGGTCCTGTGCAACGAGTGCCCGAGAATCAGGTCAGAGCCGGAAGGCAGCAGCCTTCATCGGAAGCATTTGAGTGCCGCAGATCGCCTGGCCGTCACTTCAGTCGGCGGAGCCGACCAAAGTCGGGACAAAATTTTGACAAACGAAAACACAGCAGTGGCAAACACGTCGCCGAAAGTCTCAGTGTTGATGACCTGCTTCAACGCAGGATCAACGATTGGAAGCAGTGCGCGAAGCATTATCACGCAAACTTTCACTGATTGGGAACTGATCGTTGTTGATAATTGTTCGACTGATGATTCTTTGGTGGTTGTTAAAAATCTCAATGACAACCGAATTCGAATTGTTGCTCTTGAAACAAATCAAGGCCGTACACCAGCACTTAAAATCGCACTTGAAGCTGCGCGCGGCGAATTTATTGCGATTCTTGATGCTGACGACATTTCTGACCCGCAAAGGTTGCTACTACAAACCGAATTTCTTGACAAAAATAAAAGCGTTGTCGTCGTCGGCAGCTGGTATCGCAATATCAACTCGGACGGCGAATTGATCAACGAAGTGCATACACCGACAAAGAGTATCGATGTTGTGCGACGACTTGCTTCAGATAATCCAATAGTTAATTCATCGGCGATGTTTCGCGCAGAAAGTGCACGCACCGTTGGCGGCTATGACCAAAGATATTTATATTCGCAAGACTTTGCTCTGTGGCTCGCTCTAGCAACAATTGGCGAATTCGCTATTCTGCCAAAATTTCTTGCCGACATTCGTCGAGTTCAATCTTCGTTGTCGGCGATCTCAAGCAACAGCCTGATTCTTACAAGAGATGGTTACGAGTTATATCGACAAGCACAGAATTTGTCGGGCCTCAACTTGCTCGCAAAATTACGAGGTTGGCGCACGATTGGGCTTTACGGTCTGTTATTTTCATGGCGCTCATTGCAAGCAGGAAACATGGTTCGAGCCCTTGGTCTTTTGTTGCAAAATCTGTGGGCGTTACCTCTGGCGATTTTCGAACTACTCCGAAAGTGTTTTAATTCGTTCAAGTCGCTCTAATAAATGTGTTGCCCCATACTTTTCGAGTAAGCCAGAAAACTCTGGCTTAGCCCCAGACCACTTCCAACTATCCACTGAACCAACTGGCACATCTTGCACCAATGTCGCCAATGTGCGAAAGAGTTCGGCATCTTTTCTCTGCGTGCGAAGTGTCGTCGCAAGTTTCTCGGCGCCACGCAATGTCGTCAGTCCATCCGACTTCCATTGCTCGTGATCGTCTGGGATTGCATCTAACAAGACATATTTTGCGAGCACTGTTGAAGCACTTTTTGCACCCCAACCTGGCAAACCAGGAAACCCGTCGGCGGTATCTCCGACAAGCGCCAAATAATCAGCAATTGATTCAGGACCAACTCCAAACTTGCTACGAACAGCGTTCTCGTCAAGCACAATATTATTTCGCCGATCAACTTGCACCACGCGTCGACCGCTGACGCATTGACCTAAATCTTTGTCGGGGGTCAAAATTCTCACTTGGTGAACACGGCGATCTTCACACGCCACAGCAACACCCGAAGCAAGTGCGTCATCTGCTTCGTATTTTTCCATCGCCCACACCGTCACCCCAAGTGCGCGCAATGCATCCTCAACTATTAGTATCTGCTCCAATAAAACTGGCTCCATACCTTCGCTGGTTTTGTATCCGCTATAAAGCTCGTTACGAAAACTTTCAATCACATGATCTGTCGCTACTGCAATGTGTGTTGCGCCTTCAACAAGTAATTGCAAAGTTGACGACAAGATTCCGATTGTTGCGGCAAACGGTGGCGGCTGTTTGTCGCGAATCGCCGACCCATAGTGCTGTCGATACATTTCATATGTTCCATCAATCAGGTGAACTTGCATCTCACTAACTTAGGCGACTAGTTGAGAAACACACTCGGTAACGCATTGCCTGCGAAAATACAGATAATTGCTCCGAACGCCAAATATGGACCAAATGCGAATCGGCGTTTTAAAGACCCGCGGCCAACTGCAATCAAACTCACGCCGACCAAACTGGCGCTGATGCAAGCAATGAATATCGCCAAAATTGCTTCGTTGTAGCCAAGAAAACCTAAATAAAGCCCCAACACGGGCACGAGTCGCACATCGCCTGAACCAAGTCCAGTTGGTGCAATTTTCCTGATTACGAGAAACAAAAACCAACTAGTAGCAGCACAGATCACTGCAGAAATTAATCGGCTGTTGCCGTCAACTCGAATTGCGTTAATTGACAAGAAAATTAAACCAACTATTGCAGTTAGATGTGTGATGCTTCGCACGAGTCTGTGAGTTAATGCATCGATGATTGTTTGAAGGAGTAGCCCTGCACACAAAGTTGAATAGGCAACTCGCAAGTCCCAAGTTACAAAACGTGCACGAATAAGAAATGCAAAAAACACACCGGCCGTTACGCCAATGCTAATAAGTTTTATTCGTGAGACGATTATCTGCGAATCAATTTCAGAAATAAATTTCGCCGCAATTATGCCCACCAATGCACCAACTACAGCACCGACGAAAATCGTCAGCGCAAAAATCACGGCTTGGGTTCTACTCCTGCACTAACTCAATTAGCGTGCCGAAACTGCCTTTTGGATGAACGAACGCGACTGTTGTCCCGCGTGAGCCTTTGCGCGGTGCTTTATCGATTGGTGTTGCACCTGCATCTATCATTGATTGCAAAGCTTGGGCGCAGTCTGCAACTCGATATCCGATGTGATGCAGACCTTCGCCTCGCTTTTCAAGCGATTTAGCAACTGGTGAGTCCGGGCGAGTCGGTGTCAATAACTGCACATAACTTTGAGCGACATTCAACAGTGCTTCTTCAACACCGTCTTGCTCAACAGTTTCACGATGAGCAACCGTTGCACCAAATGCTCGCTTGTAATAGTCAATCGCTGCATCTAAGTCTCTTACAGCAATTGCCACATGATCAATTTCTGTTAACAGCATTTTAGGTGAATCACTCATCGCAGATTATTTGGCACGTCTAAAAATTGTAAGTTTATCTTCACCAATTTTTGCACGAAGATCATGATCTGTAATCCCAAGTCCTTCTTGTGGAGAAAGACATAGCACGCCAAGTTTGCCCTCATGCAAATTGTGATGCACTTGATATGCAGCGTCACCAGTTTGATCAAGCGTGAAAACCTGCGACATCACAGGGTGGATCATCCCTTTGCTCATTAGGCGATTTGCTTCCCACGATTCGCGGTAGTTAGCAAAGTGCGAACCAACAAGGCGTTTGAGACGCATCCAAAAATGGCGATTGTCAAACTCCAACATAAAACCGCTGGTCGCTGCACATGTGACTACGGTGCCGCCACGTTTTACAACATACATTGATGCGCCAAAGGTTGATCGACCTGGATGTTCAAAAACAATATCTGGGTCTTCGCCGACAAGTGCGCGAATATCTTTACCGAGACGACGCCACTCACTTTCGTTGTGAGTATTATCATCATTCCAAAATTTGTAGTTAGCGGTCTTGCGATCGATAACTGCGGTGCATCCCATTTCGTGAAGAATCTTTGCTTTCTCTGGTGAACTCACAACACCAACCGGAATTCCACCGCCGTTGAGAACGTATTGCACGGCATACGCGCCAATTCCACCTGTCGCTCCCCAAATCAAAACGACATCACCTTGTTTCATTGCTGCACCATTTTTTGAAACCAACATTCGATAACTCGTACTGCTACACAGAGCATTTACTGCTGATTCTTCCCAAGATAAATGTTTTGGCTTAGGCATCAGTTGATTTGCCTTAAGAATTGCGAGTTCAGCGAGTCCACCAAAGTTTGTTTCGTATCCCCAAATGCGTTGGTTAGTTGCCATCATTGAGTCATCGTGCGCAGATGGATCTTGATCATCTAGATGATTGCAATGCGCAGTGATTTTGTCGCCGGGTTTCCAGTTACGCACTGCGGTGCCGACGCGCAAAACGACACCTGACGCATCACTACCCATCACTTGATAATCCAGATCGTGTCTCTTTGCCCAATCACTCTCGCGCGCAAGTCTTGCAAGCGCCCCAAATGTGCTGATGGGCTCAAAGATGCTCGTCCACACTGTGTTGAAATTAATACTGCTGGCCATCACTGCGACCAAACATTCATCTGGTGCAAGTTCTGGTGTCGGAACTTGACCGATATGAACAGATTTTCTTGGGTCTTTGTCTTTCGATGCAACCCCTGCGAATATCGCTTCTTCGCTTTTCAAAATGTAGGCCGCACGATATGTAGCGGGAACTTCTAGTTTGGCAAAGGTTTCAGAGTCAGCGTCAGCCAATATTGCTTTTAGGATTTCTTTCATCTGTTTAGATTACTGAACCGAGCAGACAAATATAAAGCCGGCTAATTAATCTGCCGGAATGAATACTGAATCAATACCGAAAATCGTCCATTAAGGCTCTACTCTTGACTAACGCTTAATTAAGGAGTCGCCATGGCTGGTTCATACATTGTTGCAGGAGCAAGAACGCCGATCGGAAAGATGAGTGGAGCATTGGCTTCGTTTAGTGCTGCAGATCTTGGAGGTCTAGCAATCGCTGAGGCTCTGCGTCGTGCAGGAGTTGCGCCTCATGAAGTTGAACATGTGATCATGGGCCAAGTTCTAACCGCTGGACAGGGTCAAGTTCCTTCCCGACAGGCTGCAGCCAAAGCCGGTATTCCGATGAATGTTCCAAGTATCAACATCAACAAAGTTTGTTTGTCTGGCTTAAATTCGATTTATCTCGCCGACCAAATGATTTCAAACGGTGATGCCGACATCGTCATTGCCGGCGGAATGGAGAGCATGACGAATGCTCCATATCTTGCGATGGGTGCGCGCAGTGGATTTCGATTTGGTGATGTGCAACTACTTGATGCAATTCAACGCGATGGTTTGTGGTGTGCCTTTGATGCTTGCCTGATGGGTCTTGGTACAGAGCGATACGCAGCCGGCAACATCAGTCGCGATGCGCAAGACGACCTAGCAATGAAGAGCAACTTGCGTGCAGCCGCTGCAATTGCCGCCGGAAGACTGGCAGAAGAAATTGTTTCAATTTCGATTCCGCAACGCAAGGGTGACCCACTAATAATTGATACCGACGAAGGTGTTCGTGCGTCAACAACAATGGAGTCACTTGCAACTCTGAAGCCAGCGTTTGACAAAACTGGCACTGTGACTGCGGGCAATGCAAGTCAAATCAGTGATGCGGGCTCGGCGATCGTAATGATGTCGAAGCGGGCTGCCGAAAAGCGTGGCGTCAAACCACTCGGAGAATTCGTCAGTTACGGAATGGTTGCCGGTCCGGACAACGCATCGTTGTTGCATCAACCAAGTCGAAGTATTCAAAAAGCACTTGAGCGCGCAGGTAAAAAAGTTTCTGATATTGATTTATTCGAAATCAACGAAGCATTTGCTGCAGTTGGCATTGCCTCAATGCGCGAACTTGGAATCTCGGATGAAATTGTAAATGTCAACGGCGGAGCAATTGCCCTTGGCCACCCAATCGGGATGAGTGGCAATCGCTTGGCGTTAACTCTGCTGCACGAGTTGCGTCGACGAGGTGGAGGCCTCGGTGCTGCAGCATTATGTGGCGGCGGCGGTCAAGGCGATGCGCTGATTGTCCGCGCTAGCTAACTAATTTATTAGATAGCTCGTTAGCCAGTAACTTCGCGGCGACCTTCAAGTGCGCGCCCGAGCGTGAGTTCATCGGCGTACTCTAAATCTCCACCAACTGGCAATCCGCTGGCAATTCGTGTCACCTTGACGCCGAGTGGTTTCAAAATTCGCGCTAAATACATTGATGTCACATCGCCTTCAGTGTTTGGGTTCAAACACAAAATAACTTCAGCAACTTTTTCTGGTTCAATCCGGGTAAGAAGTTCGCGAATTTTTAGTTGCTCTGGGCCAACACCATCTAATGGATTGATTGCACCGAGCAGAACATGATAACGCCCGCGAAATTCTCCGGTCTTTTCAATCGCCACGACATCTCGCGACTCTTCAACGACACAAATTGTTGTCGCGTCGCGTCGATCATCACTGCAGAAATGACAAAGCGACGATTCGGCAAAATTTGAACATCGTTCACAAAACCGCACTGTCGCTTTCGCTTTAGAGATCGCAGCAGAAAGTTGCTCAACATCGCGTTCATCACTCTTAATCAAATGAAAGGCGATTCGCTGTGCCGACTTTGGGCCAATACCTGGAAGTCTCGATAGCGCGTCAATAAGCGCTTGCATTGGTTGGGTATATGCGGAAGCCACACCTGACTACTTTTTATCGTCAATTATTTGTGACCCAGGAAACAATTTCGCTAAATCATCTATCGGTCGTGAATGAGTGCCAGTTGGTACCTTGGTTGTCTCGGCAAGATCAATAGGCTCTTCAATTTCTTGATTGCTTAATTCGGGCGAGCTTTGTTTTGAATTACGATTGCGCTTGGCTTCGCCGACAACAAAACTAATTTGAACTTGTTTGCCAGCAATTATTTTGAGCGATGACATTAGTGCTTGTAAATGTTCGCTTGACTTGGTGATATGTACTTCGCTTGGTGCACTGAGTGTGATCGAACCTTGTTTGCAATCAACAAGATTAACGGCACTAAATAAAGCACGAACCATTGGCTTTTGAGATGCAACCACATCTGGCCATCTGCGCTTAATTTCGTCGTCACTCAGAACAGCTGAAGTATTCGGTGCAACATTTTCTGTGTTCTCACTTTTCACATTTTTGCTTGCCGAATTATCACCTGAGACTGCAACACTAGAGACAGCAGCACTAGTTACAGCAGCACTGGGCGTTGTGACTAGCGGTGTTGCCCTGCTACCTATTTTTGCCCGACCCGTATCTGGGTCTACAATCACTGGCCGTGTTATCGGCCCAGTCGGATCACGGTTCGCAATCACTCCGGATTCTAATTTTTCAATTCGTGCCATCAACGCAGATATATCGGTGCTTGAATTTTGTCGTGTGAGTTTTACCAAAGAGACTTCAAGCAGTAGTCGCGCATCTGGTGCATGGCGTATTTCAATAAGTACTTCGCCGAGAACTTCAATCGCTCGAACAACACTGCTGGCACCCATTCTTCTCGCCTGATCATTAACTATCTCTGCTCGTTGCTCGGGCAGTTGAACAAGCTCTGGTGCCATCAACGACAAAAATAAGTCACGTAAGTTACGCACAATATCTTCGGTAAGTGCTCGTGGGTCGGCACCAAATTGCACCGATGCTCCAACAGCGGCAAGCGCACGACCAGGATCATGATCAATAAAAGCTTCTATGAATTCATCCAGAGAAATCTGCTCTTCTAATTCGCCACCAGAAGCAACCGCAAGTTCAAGTGCCGAAAGCGTGTCGCGCACAGAACCGCCACCCAGTTGCACGACACGATCAATTGCTGCCGGGCTAATGACAAGTTTCGCATCGGCAACAACCCAATTCACATGATCTTTTAATTCTAGCATCGGCAAGAGATGAAATTGCAAATGTTGGGTGCGGCTTCGAATTGTCT
>CAMCUE010000045.1 GCA_945878705.1 Ferrithrix thermotolerans DSM 19514
TAGAGTCTGCCTTGCTACGAGAACAAGGGGGTTCGAGTGCTTGAGTTTGATGTTTCTTGGCGGGTTAAGGGAGCATGTCAAGGTCTTGACCCGGATATTTTTTATCCGGACAACGAAGAGAATTCTGACGAAGCGATTTCAATCTGCAAAACATGTGAAGTGCGCATAGCGTGTCTTGATTATGCTCTTGACAGTCGCGAGAAACAAGGAGTTTGGGGTGGAGTGTCGGCTCGCGAACGCCGTCGGTTGCTGCGCGTTGGACGGCGCATTGCCTAGCAACGAGTTCGTGTGAGTGAAATAGATTCCGCTGGTGGTTGGCCACAAATAATTTCTCAGTTGCTGTCGCGTAAAGATTTGACAGCCAGTCATGCTGGTGCAGCGATGAGGTCAGTGCTTTCGGGTGAGGCAACGCCATCACAAATAACTGCGTTTATTATTTCGCTTCGTGCAAAAGGAGAAACAGAAGTTGAGCTTGAAGGAATGTTGGCTGAAGTGCGTCGTGCAGCAGAGCGTGTTGCTTTGAGCGATGAAATTGCTGAGCGAGCGATAGATATTGTCGGTACTGGTGGCGATCACAGTTATTCGGTGAATGTTTCAACGATGGCGTCAATGGTTGTTGCAGGCGCCGGAATACCAGTTTGCAAACACGGCAGTCGTGCATCATCTTCAAAGAGTGGCGCAGCCGATGTACTTGAAGCTCTTGGTGTCGCTATTGAATTAGATGGCCCAAGTGTTACACGGTGTGTTGAAGAAGCAGGTTTTGGTTTCTGCTTTGCGCAAAGATTTCATCCAGCATTTCGTTTCACCGGCCCATCACGCCGGGAAATTGGTGTGCCAACAGTTTTTAATTTGCTTGGACCAATGGCCAACCCTGCACCAGTCTCGTTTATGGTTGTCGGCGTCGGAGACCCTAAGGCAGCCAGCGTGATGGCTCATGCATTGGTCACACGAGGGGTAAAACGAGCCTGGGTCGTTCATGGTCACGGCGGACTCGACGAACTTTCATTGAGCGGTCCATGTCCAGTTGTCGAAATGCAAAACGGCGAATTGCGAGAATTTGAGATTGATGCAAGTTCGCTTGGTCTTGCTTTTGCTGATGTTGCTGCAGTCCGTGGTGGCGAACCACGCGACAACGCGAAGATGTTTCGCGAAATGTTAGACGGAACTAAGAATGCAATTCGAGACATCGTGGTACTTAATGCGGCAGCCGGAATCGTCGTATCTGGCAAGGCAGTTGATATGTCAGAAGGTGTCGAGATGGCAAAAGCCTCAATAGATTCTGGTGCGGCGCGAGATGTATTAGATGAAGTGATACGCGTAAGTGTTGATGCTGCCAAGCACATGGCACACTAAAATAATCCGAGACTATGAACACATTAAATAATTCTGTCGCTGTTCGCGTGCCTGCAAGTTCTGCAAACATTGGGCCTGGTTTTGATGTGCTCGGTATGGCACTGTCGTTGCATCTTGAGGCAGGCTTTGGTTCGTCGCCCGCGGATTCAGTTGAAGCAACGGCTAATCATCCAACGCTCGTGGCATTTAATCATTGCGGAGGACAAGGCCCGTTGTGGGTTCGCTCACAAATGCCGATGGGTAAAGGCATGGGGTTTAGTGGAGCCGCACGAATCGCAGGTGTTTCGCTTGCGCATGCACAAAAAAATGGTACTGATGAAAGTGTTTTTGCTGCTGCGCAAACAGAACTTTTAGCGATCGCAACAGAACTTGAAGGACATCCTGACAATGTCGCGGCGTCTCTACTTGGTGGAGTAGTTGCCAGTGTGGCCGGCTCAACTGTTCGAATTCCTTCACCGCTTGACCCCGCGATAATTGTTTGGGTGCCACAGGAGCAGACATCGACCAAAGAATCTCGTACCAAACTTCCAACGACTTTGCCGTTTGCAGATGCGGTATTTAATGTCGGACGCACTGCGCTGTTGGTTGCAGCACTAGCGGCTGGCGATATTTCGGCGCTGCGTATCGCGACGCAAGATCGGTTACATCAGGATGTTCGGTTCAAAAAAGTTCCTGGATCGCAAGCGGCATTAAATGTTTTGCTCGAGGCTGGTGTTTGGTGCGCTTGGCTATCTGGTTCGGGTCCGACAGTTGCGGCGATGTGTAGTCACACAGATGCTCAACATATTGTAGAAAAGTTGCCGCATCACGGGTCAACAATGGTTTTGCGGATTGCCGAACGAGGCGCACAACTTCTCGCAATTTAGATCTGTCAAAACTCTGCTACACCCTCTAGGCAGTATTGATTAACGCAATCAATATCAAGATAAAACAGAGGAGACCAAGAGTGCAAAATTCCCCCCGAATTCCAGTTACAGGCCAAGAGTTTCCAAACAATGGTGCGATAGAGATTAATTGCGATACTTGCGTCATGCGGGCGAGTGCCGCGTGTGATGATTGTGTTGTTTCGTTCTTTTGCGACGAATCCAGTGAGCCTGCAGTGGTTTTGAACCTAGAAGAACAAAGAACTCTAAGAATGCTTGCAAATGCCGGAATGGTGCCTACGCTTCGGCATCGTGCAGTTAGCTAAGAAAACAGCCAATAAATCGGTTCGGGCAGAGCCTTCAAAAGACTCGGCGATTTCATCAGTTCGCTACGGCGAGCAACTTATTGCAATTGGTATTGCAGCAGGGTTGCACCGAGTCGGCATAACTAACGCGCAAGTGTTGCATCGCGCTCGAACTGCACTGACCGAAAGAAAATCGCTTGGGTTGCACAACGAGATGCAATTCACTTATCGCAATCCAGTAAGAAGCACCGATCCGACGAGCACGATGGCGTCGGCAAAATCAATAATCGTTGGTGCGCGATCGTATGCCACAGAGATGCCGCCAAGCCCGAATGAAGTCTCGGCCCGAGTGGCTCGGTATATGTGGGTTGATTATTACGAGCTGCTTAAAGTGGGGCTACAAAAAATTGCGTTACAACTAAAAGACGACGGCTGGCGGGCAATTGTTTTGGCTGATGACAATTCGATAGTAGATCGTGAAGTCGCCTATCAAGCAGGTCTTGGATGGTATGGCAAAAATGCGAATCTTTTAATTGAAGGTGCCGGAAGTTATTTTGTACTTGGCAGTGTGATCACAGATGCACCACTAGGACCAATTGCAACTTTGGTTGATGATGGCTGTGGATCATGCCGCCGCTGTCTAGACAATTGTCCAACGCAAGCGATAATCGCTCCGGGCGTTGTTGATGCTCGAAAATGCTTGTCATGGTTGTTGCAAAAACCTGGAATATTTGATCCCGCGTATCGCGTTGCATTGGGCGATCGCCTTTATGGATGTGATGATTGCCAAGAGGTTTGTCCGCCAACAGTTCGCCGTGCAATTGTCGAAAGTTCTGGTGTTAAACCAAGGGCATGGGTTGATGTGATGTCAATTCTTGCTCTAGATGATCAAACTCTGCTGACGAAATTCAAGGCATGGTATATCTCTGATCGTGACCCAAAGTGGCTCCGCCGAAACGCTCTGATAATTCTCGGCAACATTGGTGATTCGTCTGACGAGGCGACTCAATTAATTCTCAAACAATATTTAGTTGATCCTGATCCAGTTTTGAGAGCCCACGCAGTTTGGGCTGCTGCCAGGTTAGGTCTAAAACAGTTTTTGCCGGCGAGCGATAGAGATCCGATTGTGCAGGCTGAACTCGACTCGCTGCCAAGCGTAAAGTAGAAGCAGATGAAGCATCTTTTAGTAACGAATGATTTTCCACCAAAAGTTGGTGGCATTCAGAATCTTCTGTACGAGTGGTGGCGTCGCTTGCCACCAGAAACTTTTGCAGTTTTGACAAGCCCATATCAAGGCTCACGAGAATTTGACAGCGCGCAAAATTTTTTAATTAGGCGAACGCCTGAGCCAGTTCTGCTTCCACATCCGATTATGGCTCGACGAATAAATGAAATGGCTCACGAAGTTGGTGCTGAGTTAATTGTTCTTGACCCTGCAGTGCCACTCGGAATCATTGGACCGTGGCTGGACCTGCCGTATGCAGTTGTTCTGCACGGAGCGGAAGTGACTGTCCCTGGTCGACTTCCGGTATCAAAAAAAGTTCTCAGCAATGTTTTGCGCAAAGCTTCGATAGTGATTGCTTCAGGTACATATCCTGCAAAAGAAGCACAGCGTGCGGCTGGTCGTAGTTTGGACATCTCAGTTGTAACTCCTGGTGTTGATATCCAAAGGTTCAGACCGCTATCGCAACAGCAAAAAATTGCTGCGCGCGCACACTTTTCGATTGACGAAAACGCAGATCTTATTGTCGGTATCAGTCGCCTCGTGCCGCGAAAAGGTTTCGATGTTTTGATTCGGGCTGCGGCACATTTAGTGAATGATTTTCCTAATTTGAGATTGGTAATTGGCGGTAGTGGTCGTGACCGTAATCGACTTGAACGAATTATTCGAGAATTGCGGGCGCCAGTAACGATGCTGGGTCGAATTAGTGATGACGATCTGCCGATGCTTTATGGTTGCGCCGACATTTGCGCGATGCTTTGTCGCTCTCGTTGGGGAGGTCTTGAACAAGAAGGGTTCGGAATCGTTTTTGCTGAAGCAGCGGCATGTGGTGTGCCTCAAATTGCTGGTCGAAGTGGTGGTGCAGCCGATGCGGTTGCAGATGGCGAAACCGGACTAATAATTCGCAATCCAGAACGGGTAGACGATGTCGTCACTGGATTGCGACAATTGTTGAACGATGAAGATCGACGGAAAAAGATGGGCGAGGCGTCAAGATTGCGTGCTGAGAATCTCTTTGATTACGACAAACTTGCATTGACTTTGGGCAAGGTGTTGAAAGCGCTCTAGTTTGTGGTGTAATAGTGGGGTGCCTGATTCAGCATCCGAGTTCGAAATCATCGAAGCCACCCCTGAGCATTGTTTTGCGGTCGCTACTGATGTTGAAAGTTATCCAGTTTGGGCACACGATGTTAAGGAAGCGACGATTCGCGAGCGCGACGGTGAGTCACGACCAGTTCTTGTTGACTATCGTGTCGCGGCACTCGGTCGAAGCACAAGTTACTCACTAAAGTATGACTATTCGCAAGCACCGAAAAGTATTTCGTGGCATCTCGTACAAGGTGATATTGAGCGGGCGATTGATGGTGAGTACCGTTTTGAACCAGAAGGTACAGCAACAAAAGTTACATATGTTTTATCGATTGAGTTGATAGTTCCAATTCCTGGTTTCATTAAACGTCGTGCCGAAGGCCGCATCTTGCATACCTTGAAAGAACTAAAGGATCGCTGCGAATCGTGACGGCAGTTGCCGGCATTGATGTCGGTGGAACAAAGTGTCTCGGAGTTTTGTTCGAGGGCGGAGAGATTGTTAAATCTGTTCGTCGCCCGACACCTCATGCCGATGAATTAGTAAAGACTCTTGCGGAGATTGCACGCGAATTAGGAAATTACAAAACTCTTGGAATCGGAGTTCCTGGATTGATAACGCCTGAAGGTGTAGTTCGCGAGTCGCCAAATTTGACCGGTGCGATCGAACTTGATTTACGTACTCAACTACAAAAAGAACTCGGTCACGAAATTGATGTCGAAAATGACGCAACTTCGGCGGCGTATGCAGAGTGGCAATTTGGCGCTGGTCAAGGTGCAACCGACATGTGGATGGTCACCTTAGGCACGGGTATTGGTGGCGGTTTCGTGTCTGGTTCAAAATTGCAACGAGGTAGTCATGGTTTTGCTGGCGAGATTGGCCACATGATTGTCGAGAGTCAAGGAATTTTGTGTCCATGTGGGCAACGCGGGTGTTGGGAGCGTTATGCATCAGGTTCTGGACTGGCAACAATTGCAGGTGGCGAGCGCGGCGAAGAAGTCATTGCTCGTGCGGTTGCTGGCGATAAGCAGGCGCTCGGTTTTCTTGACACGTTTGGCAAGTGGGTGGCGATTGGTTTGGTTAACTTGACCAATATTACTGATCCGAATGTGATTGTGATTGGTGGCGGTCTTGCCGAAGCAGCAGATTCAGTGATGCCACATATCAAGAGTTGGTATAAAAAATTACTTTACGCACCAGATAATCGTCAGCATCCTGATTTGCGTGTGGCGCAACTTGGTGAGAGCGCGGGCGCAATTGGTGTCGCACTACTCTCGGCGCTTTAAATAATTAAATAACTAGCGAGCCCAGTGCATTGATCGAGCGATCGCAGTTTGCCACGCTTGATAACCAGTCGGCTCGGCTTGTGGTGAAAACTTTTTTTCGAGTTGCCATGCTTTTGAAATATCTTCTGTCGACTGCCAAACCCCTTGTGCTAATCCCGCTAGGTAGGCAGCGCCCATCGCGGTGGTCTCCAATTCTTTTGGACGTAATACATCCACTGCCAAATGATCGGCTTGAAGTTGCATCATCATGTCGATCACCGCGGCACCGCCATCAACGCGCAACTCGCTAACGCAAACTCCTGATGCTTTTGTCATTGACTCAACTACATCGCGAGTTTGAAAAACTATTGATTCAATTGTCGCACGTGCAATGTGCGCGCGCGAAGTGCCGCGTGTGATTCCGAAAATTGAACCACGAGCGTAAGCATCCCACCATGGACTGCCAAGACCAGTAAACGCTGGCACAACAACGACACCTCCCGAGTCGGTGACGCTTTGCGCTAATGGAGTGATCTCACTTGCGTTATCAATAATGTTTAATCCATCACGAAGCCATTGAATCGCGGCTCCGGTTACAAAGATTGCACCCTCAAGTGCATATACGGGTTTTTCTGAACCAAGTTGCCAGGCAAGTGTTGTCAGAATTCCATCTTTTGGGGATGGGCAGGTCGTGCCAACATTCATCAGCACAAAACTTCCAGTTCCATATGTGTTTTTAGTACTGCCTGGTGTGAAACATGCTTGACCAAATAATGCCGCGTGCTGGTCACCAGCAACTCCGGTGATGGCGATACCTGCGGGCAGTGATCCGTGTTCAACGGTGACACCGAAATCGCCGCTTGATGGACGAACTTCTGGCAAAAATCTAATTTGGATACCGAGCATCGTTGTGAGTTCTTTGCTCCACTCCATTTTGGTGATATCAAACAGCATTGTTCGACTGGCATTTGTGCAGTCGGTAACAAAAGATTTTCCACCAGTGAGATTCCAGATCAACCACGAGTCAATTGTCCCGATGCACAGGTCGTCGTCTTGTCGAAGTTCGCGGTTCGTAAGTAACCATTCAATTTTGGTTCCAGAAAAATACGGATCTAAAACCAAGCCTGTTTGTTGTCTGACTATCGGCAGATTCTCGGCGAGTTCTAAACATCGATCGGCAGTGCGTCGGTCTTGCCAGACAATCGCTGGGCCATAGGGTTTGCCGGTTAGTTTGCTCCACGCAACAACTGTTTCGCGCTGATTAGTAATACCAATTGCCGCCACAGTCTGATTCAACTGCGCTGTAACTTGTTGTAAAGTTGCCAGCACTGCTTGCCAAATTTCTTGTGCATCATGCTCGACCCAACCAGGTTGCGGAAAATATTGCGTGAACTCTCGGTACGAACTAATTGATGGAGTTCCGTCGTTGAACACCGCTCGAGAGCGAACTCCAGTTGTACCGGCATCAATTGCGATTACGACACTCATTTTATGGAAATGTTCACATTTTAAATCAAGTTGCTAAGAGCGCTGGCACACGAGTTTACTTAATGCATCAAAAATTCCGGGGCTCGCGATCATTATTTCGGCCGGGCTCGAAAGTCCACCGCTGAAACTTCCACTTCGCGCACCGGCCTCTATTGCGATTAACTCACCAGCCGCAATATCCCATGAATGCAAATTTTCTTCAAAGTATGCGTCAACTCTGCCACAAGCCACAAAGCAGATGTCAATACTTGCCGCGCCAAGCCGGCGGATGTCGCGTACCTGGTGAATAAAAATCGAGACTCGTTTTGATTGCATGGTTCGCTGCTCGGGTGAATAACTAAAACCAGTGCAAATGAGCGCCTTTGAAATATCTGTGATTTGATTGCAGTGAATCTTTGCACCATTCAAAAATGCCCCACCACCACGAGTTGCCGTAAACGTCTCGTCAAGAGCAGGTATATATACGACACCAACTAACGGGCCATTTTCATCACTAACGCCAATTGAGACACTCCAACTTGGTAGTGCGTACAAAAAGTTAGTTGTGCCGTCAATCGGGTCAATGCACCAGGTGAAGCCACTGTCGCCAGTGTGTGAGCCACCTTCTTCGCCGATAATTGAATCGTTTGGGCGGCGGGCACGAATCTCGCCGACGATATATTTCTCCGTGGCCTTGTCAAACTCAGTAACCATGTCTGTGCTCGTGGTTTTCGT
>CAMCUE010000046.1 GCA_945878705.1 Ferrithrix thermotolerans DSM 19514
ACCAATAACTGCATCTGATCGATTCTGACTAAACTTTCGCTATGACATGCATCATTATTGCTGAATGCTGTCAGAACCATAATGGCTCCCGCGAAATTCTTAGGCAAATGATTCACGCTGCAGCGGAATCAGGCGCAGACTATGCAAAAGTGCAGGCTTTACGTTCGACCGAATTAACTCGCCGTGAGCGATTTGAAGATGGAATCACCGACAAAGATGGAACAATCCGAGCAATCAAACGCCCATTTGATGCAGAGCGTGATCGCCTCGCAAAGTTGGACCTATCCGACGATGACGAGCAATGGTTTGTCGATGAATGTAAGCGAACTGGAATTAAGTCAATGATCACCGCATTTACTCGATTCTCTTCTCAACGATTTGTTGATGCAGGTTTTGACGCAATAAAAATCGCGAGTTACGACTGCCAGTCGGTCGCATTGCTTAAAGAGGTGGCCGACAATTTTGCGACTGTGTTCATTTCAACTGGGGCGACATTTGACGAGGAGATTTTGCGAGCCTCACAAGTTTTTGCTGAAGGTCAGGCCACATTTTTGCATTGCGTGACAATTTATCCAACACCACTTGACCAATTACACCTCAATCGAATGTTGTGGCTTAAGCAATTTTCAAAACAAGTTGGTTTTAGTGATCACACGGCACCTGCGATATCAAACCTGCGAGCATCGCAATTAGCGATTGCGCTAGAAGCCGATGTCATTGAGCGCCACTTCACTATTTTGGAGCCAAATGAAACTCGTGATGGACCAGTTTCGGCAACTCCGAAAGATATTAGACAACTCAGAGATTTTTCGTTGCTCTCAGTAAGTGAGCGAAAAGAAAAACTTGATTCTGAGTGGCCAGAGTGGCAAATCGGGTTGGGTCAAGAGATTAGAACACTCTCAGCGACCGAACTACTTAATCGTGATTACTATGCAGGCCGCGTCGCCGCTTGGGTAAACGGAAAGCAAATTTCAAATATCTAGCCAAACTGCTAATGAAAAGTTTTTATAATTGGCGAAGAAGTTCATCTACAACCAGAGACCTAGTTGTCGAAACAGCATCTTTCGTCCAACCGCCAATATGTGGCGTGACCACGACATTTAAGTTCTGTAGAGCAGCTTTTACTAAAGGTGAATCAGTGGCTGAAAAATTTTCAGCGTTTTCACCAACAAGAACATCCGTACCAAAGCCATAAAGTTTTCCGGTTTTTAGTGCTTCAACAATTGATACTTCATCGACAAGTTCGCCTCTGGAAGTATTAATAAGTACTGCTCCAGGTTTAATTTTCAAAATTTTTGCTCTATCTAATAACCCTTCAGTTTTTGAATTAAGCGGAGCATGAACCGTAACCACATCTGACATCTCTAAAAGCTCATCCAGATTTTTTGCAGTCACACCACCTTGAAGTTTTGAAATTTTGGCTTCGTCTGTATCGCAGACGATAACTCGCATTCCAAAAGCAAGACCATAATCAGCCACCCGCCGGCCAAGGCGACCAAAACCAATAATGCCGAGAGTGCGACCAGATAGATCAATTCCAAGAAAAGGTCCGCGGTCGAAATTTCCCAAAGTAACTGAGGTTTGAGCAGGAATAATTTTTCGAACTACTGCTAGTAGCAAACTCCATGTCAGTTCAGCTGTTGAAAACACGTTTGAAATTTGGTCAGTGAACTGACCGAGATGAATTACTTTAATATTTCGTGACTCTAAATAGTTGATGTCTAAATGATTTGTTCCCGTTGCAGGTGATACTAGAAATTTGATATTCGCGACCATGTCAAGTAGCGATTGATTTATAGTGATCCCAAGACCGCATAAAAGAATCTCTGCATCATTTTGAAGTAGCTCAATTCGCAATCGCTCTTGCGTAATTGCTTTTGAGGTAATGACCGTTGTTTTTTCTGCTAATTTTCGTAAAGAGTCTGGAGGATAAAATTCAGATTCAACAACGAGTGCTACCGGTTTCACAGCAGTCCATTTGTTAGTGTCGCGCGAGCAATCGCTAATTCGAAAAACGAATCAATATTGATTGACCGCTCTTTTGACATTACTAAAGCGCGTGAGAGCGATCCTTTAAATGTTCTGTTTCGTATCTCAGGTGTACGAGTTAAATAAATCGCGCCGTTTCTAATAAACATTGGGCGAAGTTCTTGCCTCGGCATATTTTCGGTCGTCTCAGCAAATGGTGGGTCAATAAGCAGCCCATTTTCAATAAACTTCATTCTTGCTGGATGAGTTCCGTCTACTGGAACAACACTTATTACGCTTGACGCGCCATCAATAATATTTATGGCTGAATCAATATCACTGGCTGTCCTAAATGGAGAAGTTGGCTGAAGCAACATCACTGCATCAAATTCTTCATCAAGCACATCCAATGCATGCAGGGCAACATCGATCGAAAGTGTCGAATCTGACGACAACTCTATGGGTCGTATGAATGGAACTTCTGCCCCAAGACTTTGACTAACTGTTGCAATTTCTTCGGAGTCGGTAGAAACGACCACACGTGTGAGTGATGAACCTAGAGCCGCTTGAATAGTCCATTGAATCAATGGAAGTCCACCCAAGTCAACAAGATTCTTACGTGGAATTGACTTTGACCCGCCCCGCGCAGGAATTAGACCAAGAACTCTCATTATAAGTTTCTGTCCAAGCTCCAGAGACGTGTGAGAAAGTTTGCGGAGTCTTGAATCCCAGTTGTTTTAAGTGAAGCAAATGGTTCCAAAAACGAAATTCTTTTCTCAGGGGACAATAAATCTGCGACGAGCGAAGGGATTTCTAAATAATTGCTACCGAATTCGCATTCATGCGCAAGTTTCAACTCTTTTAGTCTGGTGGCAACAAATTCTGCTTCGACATTGGTCTGATCGTGAATTAAAACTATTGGGATGTGCCACTTTACACATTCGGTTGCAGTTCCTACACCAGGTCGACAAATTACTGCCCCAAGTTGTTGCCAACTTGAATCCTGATAGTCAAAGCACATTAAATCATCTTCAAGGTCTGTGAACACGGTGTAGTTGTTGTTGCGAAGTATTTGAGCGATCATTCGAACACGGTCGTCCAAAGTTCTCGTTCCTCCACCATGCACCAAAATGGTCGTTCGCTCGCTTTCTTTTGACAAATTGTCCTGGAATGCTTGCGGAACTGTCTCTTCAATCATCCATGGCACACGAACTGCATCTGTCAATGAAAGAACAGCCGGTGTCGCGAGATCGGCATTACAAATCATTTTCGGCACACATTTTTTTAATAAATTTATTTCGCGTTCAACAAATTGCCTACAGGCATCGTTGACCTGAGCATATGCGTCAATCACCTCGTGCCATAGAAAAGAGCCACTCAAGACAGCGTCCGGTCTTATTTCGAGCACTCCAACAAGATTGTCGCTCAAAACAAAATCAGCTTCAATTAACGACGACCGGCTCATCAACTCAGACTCCCACCCGTTTAGGTTTGTCGCTGTGTAGTTACTCGGATCGTGACGCCAGCGCACACTGTCTTCGGTGACTCCAACTACCGCACTTGCGCGAGAACCAAGATTTTCGATTTCTAGTTTAAATCTCTGAAATTGGGCGTCAGTGATAGCAAATTGAACATGGAGATTCGAATTCTGCTTTAGTAGCTCGCTGGTAATCAGAATTTGACGGCGAATATGTCCATAACCGTTGGCGCTAACAAGTATCGCAAGATGTTTCGTTCCCGCCATTGAAATACGAGACTAACAGAAACGGGGGTAACTGATATCTTGCCTCGTGATGGCGGGAACCAAACATATAAATATTGCTGATTAGTTTTTAGATTTGATTAGTTCAAATTCTGGGTATGCAGACACGCCCATCTCGATATCGAGACCAGCAATTTCATCTGCTGATGTTGAACGAATACCACCCTTGGTCAAACTGTTTTGAATTTTGAAGAATCCAAATGCCAATGCAAAATCAACAACGAGAATTGTAAATCCGCCTAGTGCTTGCGCGCCAAGTTGACCCCAGTCACCTTTGATGATGCCGGCAACACCCGTCGATTCAGAGCCATTCCATGCTGCGCCATATGATCCGTTGGCGAAAATTCCAACGGCTAAGACACCGAACAGACCGCACACACCGTGCACGCTGATCGCACCAACTGGGTCGTCAATCCGTAATTTTTTTTCGATGAAAAATGATGACTCGATTACGAGAATCGCGGCGATAATCCCGATGATTGCTGCTGCCCAAGGGGCAACAAAAGCGCACGATGCAGTGATCGCCACGAGACCAGCGAGCATGCCGTTGATCATCATTGATGGATCGGGTTTACCAGTGCGACGAGTAATCCAAAACATTGACGCAACTGCGCCGAATGCGCCGGCGATTGCCGTGTTGGCAGCAACTGTTGCGAACTGCACATCTGTTGCTGAGAGAGTCGATGCGGCATTGAAACCAAACCAACCGAACAGCAAAATAAAAGTGCCGAGCATCGCCATTGGAATATCGTGACCAGCGATTGTGATTGCTTTTCCGGTTTTGGTGTACTTGCCGATTCGTGGTCCAAGAACTATCGCGCCTGCTAACGCAGCAACCCCACCAACCATGTGCACGACTCCTGAGCCTGCGAAGTCGACATAGCCAGCACCAAGCGACATGGTCGCCCAAGTTTTTGCTAACCAGCCACCACCCCATGTCCATGCAGCGATTACTGGATAATAAATTCCACCACAAAATAATCCCCAGATAACGAAACTGCCCCACTTCCAACGCTCAGCCATTGAGCCAGTCGGAATTGTTGCAGTTGTATCCATAAATGCGGCCATGTACAAAAAGAATCCAAGTAACGCTGGCGTGATGTTGCCGCCAGAAAGCGCCCAGCCACCACCCCAAGCAAAGACCCAATTGCCAGAGCCGATCAATGCTTCGCCGACTGGTGCGTCCAGTCCAAAAGCCGAGTAACTAAAGCCGCCAAATGCGAGCGGGAAACCAATTAGAAAAAAACCCACAAAACCTAAACCAAAAATCGCAAAGTTTGTGCTGACAACATGGGCTGCATGTTTCGCCCTACACAGGCCGGTTTCAACTAATGCGAAACCCGCCTGCATAAACACGACTAGCGCCGCAGCGATCACTATCCAAAGCAGCGAAACTTGCGCTCCTAGAACTGTTATATCTGAATTCATTATTCCTCTTTCTATTTGTTTTTCGACCTGACTTAGATCTGTGTTTGATTGACTGGCTACTTAGTCGCTATTTGCATGAATAGCGAACTTGTGCACGACGCTGTGACTGGCAACAATCTAGAAGTCCAATGTTTCAAAAAAGTCCTTGAAATGTTTCGGGAGTATGGCTTTTTTAATTTTTGATTAACTTTTTGTATAACTTCACGAATTAGGCTGTGGAGATGACAATTGAAGCCACCAAGACTCAGGCCTACTTAGACGATCGTGCTCACGTATTTCATTCGTGGTCGGCACAAGGAACACTCAACCCAACCGAAATCACAGGTGGTGAAGGTTCATATTTCTGGGATTCGACTGGCAAAAAATATCTTGACTTCTCAAGTCAATTAGTTAATTTAAATATTGGTCATCAGCATCCGAAATTGGTTGCAGCGATTCAAGAACAAGCCGGCAAACTCTGCACAGTAGCCCCACCATTTGCCAATGCTTCACGCAGCGAAGCCGCGCGTTTAATCGCCGAACTTGCGCCTGGCGATTTGAACATGGTTTTTTTCACAAACGGTGGTGCCGAAGCCGCAGAGTACGCGACACGCATGGAAAAACTGCACACTGGTCGTCACAAAATTCACACAACATATCGCTCCTACCACGGCTCAACAGCGGGTGCAATTGCGTTAACTGGTGATCCGCGCAGATGGGCAAACGAAACTGGAGCATCGGGCGCTGTAAAATTCTGGGGTCCTTACCCATATCGCTCAGCGTTTCACTCAACGAGTGATAAACAAGAATGCGAACGCGCACTTGAGCATCTTGAAAATGTGTTGATGGTTGAAGGCCCGCAAACAATCGCAATGATCGCACTTGAAACTGTCGTTGGAACAAACGGTATCTTGGTGCCGCCTGATGGCTATTTGCAAGGCGTTCGAGATTTGTGCACAAAGCACGGCATTGTGATGATGTGTGATGAAGTGATGGCAGGTTTTGGTCGTTGCGGCGAATGGTTCGCAGCGAATAAATGGAATGTAACGCCAGATCTAATTTGCTTCGCTAAAGGAGTCAACTCTGGCTATCTTCCGCTCGGTGGTGTCATCATTAGCCAAAAGATTGCCGACACGTTTAAAGACAGAGCCTTCCCAGGCGGTCTCACATACAGCGGACATCCACTGGCATGTGCTGCTGCGGTTGCATCGATCAATATTTTCAAAGAAGAAAAAATTGTCGAGCATGCGCGAATGTTGGGCAAAGATGTCATCGGGCCAGCGCTTGAAAAAATTAAAGCGAAACATCCGAGCGTTGGTGATGTGCGCGGCCTCGGCGTATTCTGGGCAATTGAACTCGTTAAAAATCGTGAGACTCGTGAGCCACTGGTGCCGTTTAACGCAGCAGGTGCAGACGCCAAGCCAATGATGGATCTTGCTGCGGCGTGCAAAGAGCGCAATCTTTGGCCGTTCACACACTTCAATCGGATGCATGTTGTGCCACCGTGCAATACGCCAATTGAAGATGTAAAAGCTGGTCTTGCGATCATTGACGAGGTTCTTGATCTCGCCGACAAGCACTGCAAAAACTAACAAACACAAAACTTTAATCAGCTAAGTCGTCATGCGTATCGTCTCACTGCTTCCCAGTGCAACAGAAATAATTGGTGATCTCGGACTAATTGATCAACTGGTTGGTCGATCATGCGAATGCAACTGGCCAACGTCTTCAATGAATCTGCCAATAGTTTCGCTTAGCCGAGTTGATTCTCTTGCTCTGTCAGGGCCAGCGATTGATGCTCAAGTGCGAGCTGCGATGAACAATGGTGAGCAACTTTATGCAATTGACGAACATTTGTTGCGACAGTTGGCGCCAGATGTGATCATTACCCAAGATCTGTGTCGGGTCTGTGCGGTATCAAGTGATGATGTCTGCGATGTTGGCGCACGAGTGATTTCACTTGATCCCCACACGATCAAAGAAGTCGCGCAGTCTGTGATCACTCTTGCAAATGCTCTTGGCGTTGTATCGCGCGGCGAACAGGTAGCCAAACAGATGCTGACACGAGTCGAAAATGTACGCAAAGCCGTTGGCGGCAAGGCTCGGCCGCGAGTGTTTATCGCAGAGTGGCTAGATCCCCCATTTGCAAGTGGACACTGGATACCCGAAATGGTTGAGGCGGCCGGCGGAGTTGAGGTACTCGGCAAACCAGGCGTTCCATCCGTGACGACATCATGGCAAGCGGTTCGCGAAGCACGACCAGACATTGTTGTGTTTGCTCCATGTGGGTTTGATGAAGTTCGCGCGGCGAAAGAAGCATCTGCTCTTGCACACGAGTTTGATCCAAGATGGCAAACTGCCTGCGTCAACGCTGACCGATTTTTTGCTCGCCCTGCGCCATCAATCGCTGATGGTGTTGAACAACTCGCGAAAATTTTTCACAATATTGAAATGAACTAATAAAATTATGGCTAACGAAAATAGAATCACTAAACTCGCGAATCGTTCGCTGAACGAGCCCAATGAGTCGCGTCTGTCTCCAGATAGTCCTGGCTATGAAATAATCATCGCAGCACATTCAGATGCAATGGCGCGAAGCATCGACGGATACATAGATCCAATTAGTTCGCTTTTTGTGATCACCGCGGCCACCCTTAAAGCACGTGGCTTCTGCTGTCTTAATAACTGTCGTCACTGTCCGTATATATAAATTTCGTACCAGAAACCGAATCGCGGTAAATAAAAAAGGCGGGCCGCCGAAGCGACCCGCCAATTTTAAATTAATTAACTAGTTAACTAACTCAGTTTCCACCTTCGGTGAGTGCAACAGTCTCTGGCATGTACGCCGAACCTTTTGTGTCAACACCTTTAGCGTTAAGCAACGCAAGTGCTGCAGTAACGATGTCATTGGTGTATGCACCTGCATCTGGAGCCTTGGTCAACACGGTTCCACCTTCGAGGTTCTTCGCTGTTTGCGAAAGACCCGCTGTGCGCTCCCATGCTGCTGCGTCGATCATTCCGGCGCCGCCCGCGGCTGGCCAGATCAACTTGTTAACTTCGTTCATTTGCCATAACTGATGACTTGCACCAAGCTTTGATCCCTTTGAAAC
>CAMCUE010000047.1 GCA_945878705.1 Ferrithrix thermotolerans DSM 19514
AAGTATGGTCTCAAAAAAGCTCGAAAAGCACCGCAGTACACCAAGCGTTAGTTCTTATTTCGAAAGCATGGGTAGTGCCGTGCTGCTAAGCCGAGTTTTAGTTTTGTGCGCTAGAAACTGCAGGTAAATAAATGTTGAAATTTGGAACAGATGGTGTTCGTGGCGAATTTGGCACCGAACTAACTACGACTTATGTTGCTGCACTTGCTCGGGCTGCGGCCAAAGTTCTGCAATGCAAACTCGTGGTGATCGGTCGAGACACACGCGAGTCTGGCCCGGTGCTTGAACAGGCAATCGCCCAAGCACTAATTGAGTGTGGTGTTGAAGTGCACTTAATGGGCGTTGCTCCGACGCCGGCAATTGCGCATGCTGCAGCAACAGGTGACTTAGTGGCTTTTGCGATAACTGCATCACATAACGCATATACAGATAATGGTGTGAAAATTTTTGGCAATGGCGGGCGCAAACTTTCCGACGATGAACAATCTCGAATTGAGATCGAACTAATTAAGGCCATCGCAACTCAGAACTCCGGCCAGTCGGTTTCACAAAGTCAAGCAACTTTTCATCCCAAATATTTAGCGCAATATTGTGTGGCCCTGATTGCAACGGCACCAAAAAATGCACTTGCGAATCTTCGTATTGCTTTAGATTGTGCCAACGGCGCGATGAGTAGCGTCGCACCAGAAGTTTTTGCTGCGCTTGGTGCAACCGTTTCAACAATTCACACAACGCCAAACGGTAAAAATATAAACGACGAGTGCGGCGCAACGCACCCGGTTTCGCTCAGTGAGTCAGTCAAGAATTTGAAAGCCGATTTAGGTATCGCATTTGATGGCGATGGCGACCGACTGATTGCTACAGATAACGATGGTTTGATAGTCGACGGCGATCATTTATTAGCGATTAGCGCCATAGAGATGAAGCGCACTGGCGCGCTGCGCAACAATAAAGTCGTGGTCACCGTGATGACAAATATTGGATTTCATCAAGCAATGCAACGCGCCGAGATCGAAGTAATCACAACTCCAGTTGGTGACAGAGCCGTTTTAGCCGCAATTGAGGAAAATGATCTGGCGTTGGGTGGCGAGCAGAGCGGACACATTATTTATTCTGATCAAGCAACCACAGGTGACGGTTTGCTGGCTGCGATTCGGTTGGCTGTTTTTGTTGCTAGTTCTTCACTGACATTAAGTGAGATTGCCAGCGAAGCGATGACGAGTTTTCCTCAGGTGTTGATAAATGTTCGGATCGCCAAGAGCACTGAAAATATTCAAAAGATTTTTGCAGCAGAGATTTTGCAGGCGCAGAAGACTTTGGCGGATAACGGCAGGGTCCTCGTGCGATCTAGTGGCACAGAACCTGTAGTCCGTGTAATGGTCGAAGCGGCAAAACACGAAACTGCAAAGTCTGTTGCGACTGCACTGGCCGATGCGATCGCAGCCCGACTGAGTTGACAGCGAAAGTAGACTAGAAACCATGTGCGGAATTATCTGCGTGCTAAGTCGACCAACTCGACGCGCGACGCCAACCTCAAAAGAAGTCCTTGAACTTCTAGACAGCGCAATTAGCGCCGGCACTCAAAACAAAATTGCTGAAGTTGGAAGTTTGGTAGCAAATGCTGATCTGCTTTTACGCGGAGACGCTGGACAGTTCTGCTTGGCCGATAATCATCAACTTGTTGCTGAAATGACTTCGCGATTAGATCAACTAGATGCGTTTGTCACTAGTTTTGAAGCGACTGTAGAAAGTTCAGAGCAAGTACAAAATCCATCAGCAGAATTGGTTTTGAAACAGATCATCAACGCGAAAGATGCGTTGTGGGAGTTGCGCAATGATCGAATTCGAACGGCTCGACTTGTAGATGCATTGGCGGGACAGGGCGCTTCAAAATCGGCACGCAGTGGTTATTTTTCTATTCAACAAGCGTTCTCAGGAATAGATCGTCTTGAGGTGCGTGGGCGTGATTCGGCCGGCGTACATGTTTTGGTTTGGGGTCACGGCTTAAATAGCACGGATAAAAATGTAAAGTCTTTACTTGCTAACCGCAGCGATGACGCGTTGTTTATGTCGGGAGCAGTGCGTCTCACCGAAAATGCCTGGTCTTTTGTTTATAAAGCCGCAGCAGAAATCGGCGAACTTGGTGACAACACGAGGGTGATGCGCAACGCGGTGCAGACAGATGATTTGTTGCGTCTGTGCATTTCGCAACCAAATTCGCAGGTTGCAGTTTTAGCGCACACAAGGTGGGCAAGCGTCGGGATCATCTCGGAGCCAAATGCTCATCCAGTAAACAGCGAAGAACTTGAGCGCAAACATAATGATGCATATTTGGTTGCTGCACTTAATGGCGATGTCGACAATCACGCAGATCTTCGGGCTCAAAATAGTTTGCGAGTTGCGGGGCCAATTACCACCGATGCAAAAGTTATTCCGGCTTTGGTTTCACGGCGTTTGGCAACTACTAGTTCTTTGACTGATGCATTTCGTGAAACTGTCGCAAAATTCGAAGGATCAGTTGCAATTGCGGTAGCCAGTGCCAACGAACCAGAAAAACTTTTACTTGCATTGCACGGCAGTGGTCAAGGACTGAGCATCGGTCTTGCCGAAGATCGCTATGTCGTAGCCAGCGAACCATACGGAGTTGTCGAAGAGACGCTCAAGTATGTACGGATGGATGGCGAAGCACTTGCCGACCCAGATAATCCGTCAAGTCGCGGGCAAGTCGTAACACTTTGTGTTGCAGACGCTGGTGAACTAAGCGGAATTGTTTTGCGGTCTTATGACGGCAGCCAAATTGCGCTGAGTGAGAGCGATATTTTGACAGCAGAAATTACAACTCGCGATATCAATCGTGGTGAACATAAGCACTTCTTGTCGAAAGAAATCGCGGAAGCACCGCAGAGTTTTCGCAAAACTCTGCGCGGTCGAATCGTCGAGAAAAATGGCTTGCTGGTTGTTGAACTTGGTGAAGCAGTTCTTCCGAAAACTGTGCGCGATGGACTTGCGTCTGGTGCGATTACTAAAGTTCGCGTAATCGGGCAAGGCACGGCTGCTATTGCTGGGCAAGCGCTGGCAAAACTTCTTAAGCAACTTGTTGATATCCACCTCAATATTGATGCGTTGCCTGCCAGCGAACTTTCTGGTTTTGAATTAACGCTTGACATGAGTGACACTTTGATTGTTGCAATCAGTCAAAGTGGCACGACAACAGATACGAATCGCACGGTAGATCTTGCTCGCGCCCGCGGTGCAAGAGTTTTAGCGATCGTCAATCGTCGTGGCACTGAACTCTCGATGAAGGCCGACGGCGTGATGTATACATCAGATGGTCGCGATGTTGAGATGAGTGTTGCCAGTACAAAAGCGTTCTACGCGCAGGTTGCGGCTGGTGCGTTGTATGCATGTGCGTTGTCAAGTGCGGCTGGTAAGTCAACCGACAAGGCTCGACATGAGTTGCTTGCCGGCTTACGCACGATTCCAGATGCTTTAGTTGAAGTGCTTGCAACACGACCAGCAATTGCGACAGCAGCAAAGCAGTTTGCATCGGCTCGTCGTTATTGGACAGTTGTTGGTAATGGGATGAACACGATTGCGGCACAAGAGGTTCGCATTAAATTGTCTGAACTTTGTTACAAATCAATTTCGAGTGACACAACTGAAGACAAAAAACATATTGACCTGTCATGTGAGCCGTTGATTTTTGTTTGCGCAACCGGCCTGCTTGAGGGCACCGCATCTGATGTCGCCAAAGAAATCGCAATTTATCGAGCGCATAAAGCGTTGCCGATCGTTGTCGCTTCGGCTGGACAGCATCGATTTGATGCAGCAGCGGCCGTGCTCCTCGTACCAAATGTTGAGTCGAGTCTTGCGTTCATTTTGAGTGTGATGGTGGGACATTTATTTGGCTATGAGGCTGCACTGGCGATTGATGCACTTGCCCGTCCATTGCGTGAAGCGCGCGAAGTTATTGAACATGCAGTTGAACGAGGTGGCGATGCAAATGTATTGCTGACCAAGATTCGGGCTTTATTACCTGTGCCGGCTACCAGGTTCACCGACGCATTAGCAACGGGCAATTACGACGGGAATCTTGAAGCCAGCACTGCAGTGCGCATCGTGACGATGTTGCGCGACACACTTTCAAGTGACCCTGTGCAGTCTTATCAGCAAACTTCTGGCAAGATCGCCTCACCCGAATTGCTACTTGACGATTTAACAAGTGCGCTAACTCGAGGTGTCGACGAATTAACTCGTCCAGTTGACGCAATTAAACATCAAGCCAAAACTGTCACTGTCGGTATTTCACGCAGCGACGAAGGTTTGTTCGATCGACCGTTGGTCAAGGCGTTGCTTGAGGCTGGGGTTGCCCGCGAACGACTTTCATATCGCGTGCTAAAAATAGTCGCTGATCTAGACGCCGCGGTGAGTTCGGTGACTGGGTTCACGCGATATCGAATTGAAGGAGATATCGCCAGCAACTCTGGCACGATCACAATTGTTGATCGTGGTGGAATGTCAAAAAGTCTTTCGTCGCGAGTTGATCGCAACTCTGCACTAGTTGGCACAAAGCGAAGAGTAGCCAGTGATCAAGAGGTGCTAGTTGCTCGCGGTCGCAGCGATAACCGCACCGTGATTATGGTTCCTGAAACTAAAAGTGGAGAGACAACTGGCATCACCTTGTTGCATGTGATGTTTCACGATCAACTTGCTGCAACTGCAATGCGAGCGGTGTTGCAGGGTTACGACCGTCGTTACGACCGTCTAGTTGACTGGGTCACAGAAACCGAAGGATCATTTCGTGAAGATCGGCTTGCTGAAGTTCCTGTTGCTGACTTGTTGATTTTGCCGATCAGTGAGATGGCCGACCACTGGCGTTCGCGCTAGAAAGTCAAACACTGATGATCGGCCTCGGCATTGACGCAGTAAGTGTTTCGCGTTTTCGAGATGCCTTAGAGCGCACACCGACATTGCGCACCAGAGTCTTCACACAACAGGAATTAGATTCAGTCGCTGATCGTCATGATTCGGCCCCTAACCTGGCCGCACGATTTGCAGTTCGTGAAGCAACAATGAAGGCACTCGGTGTCGGTCTTGGTGCATTTGATTTGCAGGATGTTTCGATTCGTAGCCACGCTTCTGGTGCTCCCGAATTAATCGTCACAGGCCGAGCTGCAGAACTTGCGCGTGAGCAAGGCGTTACTGCATGGCATGTTTCGCTTTCGCACACTCATGACACGGCCGTGGCCATCGTCGCGAGCCACTGAGTTCGCATTCGTTCTGCGATGAGTACAACTAATCGTTGGGCTTGGGCTGAGATCGACCTAAGTGCACTAGCCAACAACGTCAAAAATCTTGTCGCGCAAGCGGGTCAAGCAGAACTTTGGGCAACTGTTAAAGCAAATGGATACGGACACGGCGCAGTTGAAGTTGCGCGAGCAGCCTTGGATTCTGGGGCTCGTGGATTATGTGTGGCGCTCGCCGATGAGGCGCACGAGTTGCGCCGCGCAAAAATTGCCGCACCGATACTTATTGTTAGCGAGCAACCACAAGCCCAACACGAACAAATGTTGCTTGACGATGTTTGTGCAACCGTATATAACGAAGCAACTATCTCCAGTTATGCGACAACTGCTGAACGACTCGGAGTGATTGGCAAAGTGCATCTGAAAGTTGACACCGGAATGCATCGGGTAGGTGCGCCAATTGAAGATGCGTTGGCGCGTGCCAAACAGATCAGCAAAATGCAATCGTTGAAACTTGAAGGTGTTTATACACATTTCGCAACCGCTGATTTGCCTGAACATAGCCAGACAGATTTGCAACTGACGAAGTTTCGCGAATTTGTGAAGTTGCTTGAACAAAACTCACTTCGGCCAAAATATGTTCACACCGCTAATTCGTCGGCGTCGTTGCGCAACTTAGATTTGACCACAGATATTGTGCGAGTCGGAATTGCAATTTATGGCATCGCTCCAAGTATTGAACTTGAATCAACTTCTATAAAACTCAAGCCGGTGATGTCGGTTCACGCCCGTGTTTCACATCTGCAACGACTTGGTGCTGGTGAAGGTATTTCATATGGTCTGCGTTACAAACTTGATCGTCCAGCAACAATCGCCACATTGCCGATCGGGTATGCCGACGGCATACCCCGACGACTTTGGTCTGTCGGCGGAGAAGTATTAATAAACGGCAAGCGTTGCCCAATTGTTGGTGTCGTAACAATGGACCAACTGATGGTTAATTGTGGTGAAATGCCGATCAAGATTGGTGATCATGCTGTCTTGCTTGGCGCACAAGATAGTCAAACAATTACTGCCAATCAGATTGCAACAAGTCTTGAGACAATTGGTTATGAGATTGTCTGTGGCATAAGTTCTCGAGTCCCACGCCGTTTCGTCACTTCAAAAAAATAGCAATCATGAAATTTTCTGTTACCTCATTAAAAGACACTGCGTGCCTAGCCGAAGTCTTAGCCGCACATTTAAGGCCGCGTGACATGATCGTCTTGGCCGGAGATATGGGATCTGGCAAAACTACTTTCACACAATTTTTTGGTCAGGCACTGGGCATCACCGAACCGATCACTTCGCCAACATTTAATTTGCTGCACAATTACGGAAGTGGTCGGATGGCTTTACACCATGCCGATCTATATCGACTTGAACGCACCGGAGAATTGGCCGACCTTGGCTTGGATGAATTACAAGACATCGGCGGCGTCATTGTGGTTGAGTGGGGCGACATAGTTGGCAATGAACTGGGTGATGCTTTAATTATTCGGTTCTCACATTCAACTGATGTTGAGGCAATTAATTCGCGTCGTGTCGAAATTGAACTGCGTGGTCAGCAATGGCTGAGTCGTTGGCAAAAAATAAGCGATGAACTTGCCACAAAATTTAGTGATTTGGTGCGAGGCTAAAGCCAGTGATTGTTTTAGCAATTGACACTTCAACCGACGCTGTCAGTGTGGCGATCAGCAACTCAAAGCAACTTTTGGCCAGTGCTCATGTGACGAGTGATCGGCGCCATGCTGAGTTGCTCACACCGATGATTAAAAGTGTTTGCCAACAAGCAGATATTGCGATGTCGGAAATAGATGTTGTCGCAGTGGATATTGGGCCTGGTTTGTTTACTGGCATGCGTGTTGGTATCGCCAGCGCCAAGACAATCTCTCAAGTTCTTGATATCCCAATAATTGGTATTTCAAGTTTGGATATTTTGGCACGCTCGGTTGTTGCAACGGAACGAGTCGTTTTGGCAACAATAGATGCACGACGCGGAGAACTTTATTGGGCGATGTATCGCAATGATCTTGGTCCGAGCATTGAAGTCAAACCACCGGTCGTTGGTAAGGTCAGCGATTGCGTTGCCGATCTTGTTGATCGTGGTCAATCGGCATTGATAGTCGGCAATGGCGCACAGCGATATCAAAACGCGATGAGCGAATCGCTTGAAGCAACAGGTCTGTCAATTGAGTGGGCGAGCGAGCAGTTGGCACAACCAAGTGCAAATGTTTTGGCGATCATTGCTGCAGAACTTGCTTTGCACGAACAGTGGCAAACTTGTGTTGAAGTGCAGGCGTTATATCTTCGGGTACCTGACGCAGAAATTAACTGGCAAACGAGAGTTAACTCATGAGTATTCGAGATCGATTTATACGAACAAAATCAAGTGATAAAAGTTTAGAAAATTTAGATGAATTAAATGTTTCGCCAGCATTAGAGATTGCGCAGATGCGTCGCGCTCACATTCGCAGCATCATGCCAATCGAGCAACAGGTTTATCCGCGACCGTGGACAGCGCAAGTTTTCGTCGAAGAACTAGAACAAATGCGAAGTGGTAATCGCCACTATCTAGTTGGCACGATCGCTGATCAACTCGTTGGATATGGCGGCTTGCTCTATGCAGAACAAGACGCGCATGTAACCAATATCGCAGTGCATCCAATGTGGCGAGGTCGTGGAATCGCTACCGAGTTATTACTAGATCTGGCATGGGAAGCAAATCGACGCGGGTGTGCAGCAATGACTCTTGAGGTGCGCAACACCAACACTTCAGCACAACAGTTGTATCAGCGGTTTGGCTTTGTGCCAGCCGGAATCCGC
>CAMCUE010000048.1 GCA_945878705.1 Ferrithrix thermotolerans DSM 19514
CGAAACACAAAAGTCATTGGTCTTGAAATGCGTCTTGACTCTGACTTTGGAAAATTCAAACTCGGTGGCATCATCGACCGACTTGAACACGATGAACACGGCGACCTGGTGATTAGCGATTACAAAACAGGCAAAGTGCCAAATCCAAAATACGGCGCAAACAAAATGGACAACATGCACCTTTACGCGTCACTGTGTTTACGCGTGCGTGGCGAGTTACCAAAAAAACTCAGACTGATGTATCTAAAGTCAAGTACCCCAATTGAAGTTGACGTCACAGACGAATCAAATGCCGCTTGCGACGCGGCCGCGATTAAAACCTTTGACCAAATTGCTGAGTCATGTCAAACAGGAGAATTTGAGACCCATCGTTCAGGACTGTGCAATTTTTGTGCTTTCAAACAATGGTGCCCGGAGTTCGGCGGAGATCCGACACAAGCACAAATTCAAGCACCCATGCTCTACCCAGCACTCGAAAAAAACTAGCGAGATCTAATGAACGAATCACGCCGCACAAAGTTCCACGCTTTTGATCAGCGAGTTGACCGTTTTCTTGAGCCAACACGCAACTTCAAGCCAACTATTTGGCTATTCAATTGCGCGACGGCTCTTGGTGATTTTGGTCTGCTTTGGCACATCGTTGGCATCATCCGCGCACTTGCTGACTCAAGGCGAGTGCATCAAGCACTAATTCTTTCATCACTAATGGGTATTGAGAGTTTGCTACTCAACCAAGGCATCAAACCTTTTTTCAAACGCCAGCGACCAACAGTCAAAGGCGATGCACGGTTCAAAATTCGTAAACCGCGCACCTCGAGTTTTCCTAGCGGACACGCCAGTTCGGCATTTTTCGCCGCGGTTGTACTCACCGGTTGGTCAACTGGGCCAGTAATCGCGCTTTGGTTCAGCATGGCGACGGTCGTTGCGCTAAGTCGAGTCGCAGTGCGAATTCATCATGGCAGCGATATTTTTGCCGGCGCAATTATTGGCGCTGTGATGGGCATTGTCGCCCGCCTAGTTTTGAACTTGTTTTAACTAACGGCGCAATTGCGCGGGTTATTTAAACTTCAGTGGCAGTAGGTATCTCGGTATTAGTGAGCAGTAACCGAACATCTAATAACAGGTCAGCAACTTCACCAGTTGAAACAAGTTCGCGCTGCAACATTTCGCCGAGTGCCTTGTCAATAACGCTAAGGGCTTCGCTGATTACTGCTGTTTCGCGAGAATCTTTCATTTGGTATTCCTCTTTCACATTTCTCAAACTAGTTATTAACTAATTACTATTCCGAAGGCTAGTGCGGGCGCGCACGAGACACCGTCTTTGCCACCAAATTATGTCAGAAGCGTGTGCGATATTAGTCATTGCCGGCAATGTAAGTCGCAGGTCTTGCTCGCTTGTGCCTAGCATCACAATGTGGAACTTATTGATAAAAACACCGTAGTAACTGGCGCCGCAAATGGCATTGGCAAAGCAGTCGCCGAAGCATTTCATAATTATGGGGCGCGGGTGGTGTTGGCGGATCGCGATCAAAAACTTTTGAATGAAGTTGTAGCAAACTTAAATGCCAAGCGTCCGAATTCGGCTCTCGCAGTCGCGTGTGACTTATCCACTGAACATGCGAATGCAGATCTGGTTGCGAAGTCAAAACAATTTTTAGGCTTCATTGATCTGTTCTATGCGAATGCTGGTGTGGCGATGGGCACCGATCTCACAACCACCGAAGAAGCATGGGACACATCGTTCGCAATCAACGTGCATGCCCACCGATGGGCTGTGAAATATTTAATTGAAGATTGGCTGGCGGCTGGTCATGGATATTTTGTTAGCACCGCGTCGGCTGCTGGATTGCTTACCGCTATTGGTTCTGCGCCATATTCGCTGACAAAACATGCTGCGCTGGCATTCGCCGAGTGGCTTTCAATTACTTACGGCAATCGTGGACTGCGCGTAAGTTGCTTGTGCCCGCAAGGTGTAAACACAAATATGTTGCGACGCTCAGATGAAGCAACAGCCGCCGACAACGGCAATGTTGTTCGAGCTTCGGGTGTCGTGCTCGAACCACAGCAAGTTGCCGAGATTGTTGTGGCGACGCTTCGTGAAGAAACTTTTTTGATTTTGCCGCATCCCGAAGTTGCGCAATTCGTCGCCAAGAAAGCAACCGAACATCAGCGCTGGCTTGCAGGAATGCGCAAACTTCAACTTCGAACACTTGGCGTATAAAACTAGAACGTGCGTATAGAACGTGCAAAATAATTTAGTCGCTGCGGGCGATGTAGAAAAATATCAAAATGATGGCGTTGTCGTGTTGAGAAGTGTTCTCGACGATAAGGCGCTTGGCGAACTCGCAATTGCAGTTGAACAAAACATGCAATCACCCGGTCCATGGGCCAACGAATATGCGGCCAACTCAAAGCAGGGACGGTTTTTTGACGACTATGTAAACTGGTCGCGATTTGACGCTTACAAAAACCACGCGTTAACTGGCGCGCTTCCACAAATTGCACTCGAACTAATGCAAACAACCTCGGGCCGTTTCTTTCACGAACATGTTTTAGTCAAAGAAGCCGGCAACAATCAGGTCACGCCGTGGCACAACGACGACCCGTACTATGGCGTCAATTCGAGCAACAATGTCAGTTTGTGGGTACCGCTTGATCCGATTCCTGAAAAAATCGCGCTGCGGACAATAAAATCTCGACGAGACTTCGATAAAAATTTTATTCCGCGAAGGTTTGTGGATCAAACTGCATATGTCAACGATGCTCGCGGTTACGAACAATTTCCTGAGCCGCAACTACTTGACGAATCAACAGACATTGAAAGTTTTGCGGCGATGCCAGGTGACATCGTCGCGTTTCACTTTCGAACGCTGCACAGCGCCCCAGCGACCACTGACTACGAAGGCCGACGCCGCGTTATTAGTTTTCGGTACGTTGACACAGACGCAGTTTGGGCAACTCGCCCATGGAAGACTTCGCCACCACTCGAACCAAATTCATTGCGCCCCGGCGATTTATTAACTGACGAACGCTTCCCGTTAATCTCGGCTAGCCAAAATTAGCTAGTGTCGTCGCGAGTTCGCGCCACTGACGCATTGGCAACGCGAGTGGATCGGCGTCAATCACTTGAACTGAAACATGTGAAGCCCCAGCGTCAAGATGGGCTTTAATTTGTGCCGTGATTGTGTCAAGAGTTCCCCATGCGACGATTGCGTCAACTAGCGCATCGCACGGCATTTTGTCTGGGCCGACTATTTGATCTTGTTTCCAGCCCAAGCGAATTAAATTATTCGCATAGTTTGGAAGTCGCGTATACGTCAGCATGAATTTTCTTGCAGTCGCTCGAGCAGTCTCTGCATTCGTGTCAAACACGACTGCAATCTCTGGTGCGAGTAACGCATCGTCACCAAGAATTTTTCGCGCAGAACTTGTGTGTTCAATCGGCACAAAATATGGATGAGCTCCTATTCCCATTTCTCCTGAAAGTTTCAGCATCTTTGGACCTAGTGCCGCCAAAACTCTGCGCGGCGCAACCGTTGGCGCAGCAGCAAAAAATAATCCGTTATCCATTGCGGTTAAATATTCGACCATTGCCGAATACGGTTTGTCGTAACTAGTCTTGTGAACTTTTTCAACCAGGTGCTGATGGCTCGCGCCGATTCCAAGGAGAAATCTATGGCCGAACGCTTCTGTCAGAGTCCTCCATCCAGCATTCATCGTTGCAGCGCTTCTTGCATACATCGACGCGATGCCGGTAGCCATAGTCATTTTTTTCGTCGCCTCAAGCAAAACTCCACATGAGGCAAACGGTTCACGATTCACAGCCTCAGGAACCCAGATACATCTAAATCCAAGTTCTTCGAGTTCTATCGCTGCTTCTTTTGATTTTGACATCGGCTGCAGATCTAGCGCTGAAGTCCAAATGCCGACACGACCAAGTTCGAAATCAGAATATTTTTTCATTATTTAACTACCATACTCGTCATTCGTGTTACACATCAATGTGTGAAACGACTCGTAATATCAATAATTTTGTTAGCAACGATTTCTGCTTGTGGCGATCAGCAAAAAATTTCGAATGATTTTGCCACGGTGATTCGAGTCGTCGATGGCGACACCTTAATTCTCGGCATCAATGGATCCATTGAGACAGTTCGACTGATCGGCGTGAATACTCCAGAAACGGTGCACCCAACGAAACCCGTTGAATGTTTTGGACCACAGGCATCGGCGTTCATGCACTCAGTTCTCAAGCCAAAAACAAAAGTGCAGTTGCGACGAGATGTCGAAGCACGCGACCGATATCAGCGGTTGCTTGTTTATCTGTATCTGACAGATGGAACATTTATCAATCAAGAATTAGTCCGCCTTGGCTTCGCGCGAACAATGAGTATTCAACCGAACACAGCATTTGCAAGTAAATTTGCCGCAGTCCAAACTCAAGCCAGTAAAAATCGAATTGGGCTGTGGCTCAACTGCTAAGTACATCTGGTAAATCGCGACTAGAGGTAGCGTGAAGATGTGACGTCCGCGAAGAAAAGTCTTGTTGAACGACTTGGGCACTCGCCGCACGCTCGCCTAGTTATTTTAAGTTGTGATGACCTTGGTGCCTTTCATGCAGCAAATATCGGCGTCTACGATGCATTAAACAAAGGCGTGGCCACCTGCGCCTCGCTAATGGTTCCAGCACCGTGGGCTCGCCATGCGATCAACATTTACAACGGCGAAGACATCGGCGTTCATTTAACGCTCAACGCCGAACACGCAAATTATCGCTGGGGGTCAATTACTAATTCGGCTTCATTGGCTTCGGGCGAGGGTGGATTTCCGAGAACAATCGAAGATCTTTGGGAACATGCCGACCCTGCCGACGTTTTGCGCGAATGTCGCGCACAAATTGAACGAGCAATCGCCTGGGGACTTGACCCAACTCATCTTGCACCCCATTTAACTGCGATCACATTGCGACCAGAATTTTTTGATATTTATCTTGAACTGGCGATTGAATTTCGTTTGCCGATTCGTTTGCCGAGTTCAATCATTGAAGAGCAGGCTGGATTCCCATTTAGAAAACTTGCGACCGAAGAGGGCGTCGAGTTTCCAGATTTTTTTGATCATGATTGGCGACACGGAAGCCGACAAAGAGTGATGCACTCACTTGACACGCTGCAAGCCGGCGTAACTGAAATTCATGTGCAACCATGTATCGACACACCCGAGGTGCGCGCACTCGGCGAAATCTCACAAAGTTGGATCGATGACTACGAACTCGTTGTTAATGATCAAGAAATCAGAGATGCGATAACTGCGAGTGGTGCAACAATGATCGGCTTTCGCGAACTGCGCACGCTGATGCGAACTAGCTAGCTCGACTGCTCGCCTGATGTTTAACTAGCGAATTCCGGCAAACAAATCATTTTCAAGATGCTCTGAATCTGCGGTGTGATTTTCAAGACTTGACTTTGCCAAAATCCAATCTTCAAATGGATATACATCTGCAAGTTCTTCATCGCTAAGCCCGAACCAAAATGGTTCTTTTTCGTCGACTTGTGTTGCATGTGCTCTCAGCGACCCAGAGCGAGCCCATAAATATTTAGCGATCTCTAATTTTGTTGTTATTCGGTCGTCCATGTTTGGTCGGTTAAACCAGTCATCGTCATACGGCGAAGAACCCCGCAAGCGCAACAGCGCTTCGTGTACCGCTGTTAATCGCGAGCGTGACCAAACCGAGTAGTACATCTTTGAAGGTTGCCATGGTTGTCCGGCCTCTGGATACCAAAACGGATCACCCGCGCGATCAAAAGCCCGAACACTGATCTCATGCACTTTGACGTGATCTGGGTGTGGATAACCGCGATGGTCATCGTTATATGTCACCAACACGTGTGGCTTTTCTGTTCGAATTAATTTAACGAGTCGGCCAGTGGCTTGATCCATATCTGCCATATGAAAACACTCTGGGTTCAAATTTTTTGGACTGTCAACCATTCCTGAGTCGCGATATCCAAGCATGTGTAATTTGCTAAATCCAATAATCTCGACACTGTTCGCAAGTTCGACGGGACGCACAGCCTCCATCAATTTTTGTTGAGCACTCTCATCAAGTCCATGAAACGGCATACCAGGTTCTTTGAGTGCAGGGTTATTTAGATCGCCCTCTTCGCCACCAGTGCAACAAACCAACACTGTGCGTACGCCAGACTCGCTGTACATTGCAAAAGTAGGTGCGCCCTTCGATGCTTCATCGTCTGGGTGCGCATGAATAGTCATCGCGCATAACTGATTGCCTTGCGCGTCGTAGCGCGGCGAAGTTCGCAAAGTAGATTTTCTCACCTCGTGCAGGCTAGTGATCTTTGAGTTGTGTATTGATGCCGTAAACTAACCTCAATGCTCATCAAACAAAAATCCCTTGGCAATCGCACCTCGCACATCGCTGTGCTTTGTTCGGTAGCTTTCGCCGTTGCATCGTGCTCAACAGATGGTCGCGTACTTCGTGACGCAGGACCTGGACAAGGTGAATCAGTAGCAATTGTCGTAACGACGGTTACCCCACCGACCGAAGTGCAGGACACGGGCGTACAGGCAACTTTCACTGTTTCGGGAACATGGCTTGATGATGGCGCAATTGATTCGCGACATACTTGCGCTGGCGCCAACATCTCCCCTTCTTTAGCTATTTCAAATACGCCAAGTTCGGCCATGAGTTTGGCGATCACAGTTATTGATTTAGCCGTTCCAGAAAAACCACTTTGGGTGGTGGCAAACATCAATCCAGGTCAGACATCGATCCAAGAAGGCGGACTTCCCGACGGAGTAATCGTTGGAGCAACAACAAACGACAAGAAAGTTAAAGCCGGATACAACGGTCCATGCCCCACAGATAGTGAACTACATCAATATCTACTCGTCGTCTACGCACTTGATCAAATGCTTGAGTTCACTCCAGATCCGACATCACTAACTGACGCAAAATTACTTTATGAGGCAATTCAATCCAGTGCATTCGACTCTGCTGAAACTCGATTCTTCGCCCAAACCCCTTAATACATCCGCGTTGCGTGTAATGATTGAGGCATAGACCCAAACATCGCGTCCCTGCTGACGGCTCTGCCGATCTGCTTATTTGAAACAGATACCGACGGTCGACTTGTTGCTGCCAACGACGCATTTCGTTTACTTGCACTCGCAGGAGCACCGCTTGTGGTTGGTACGGCACCGTGGGTGAACGCCCATCCGCAAGAGCGAACTTCAGCCGAGCGCGCTTGGCAACTTGCAAAGCAAACTCAATCGCAATTTAATTTTGAGTTTCGACTTTGGCAACCCAACGGCGATGCGATGTGGATTTTAATTTCGATGCAAGCACAAAAAAATAGTTCGGGCGTTGCGTCTAGTTATGTTGGCACCGCTCACGATGTAACTCAAGCAGTAGCACGACGAATGTTGAGTGAACAACTGATCGGTTTACTAGACGCATCGCATGACGCCGTCTTGGTGTTTGATCGAAACGGTGGTTTGATGTTTGCGAACGACTACGCACAACGATTAGTTGGACTTAACGAAACCGCTGCACAAGGTGACGCCGCACTACAAACTTTTATTCAAGCGATTCGTGATCAACTTCCGCGTGAGATCACCACCGGCACTACATCAAATCGCTGGCAAGGCGAAGTTGGGTTTCGAAGTGCAGATGGAATTATGCGCACACTTGATGTCGTGTTACAGATTGTTCGAGACTCGCAAGGAGCAATTGAACACTACTCATCAATCGCCAGGGATATAACAGAATCAAAGCAATCACAAGATGAGCTGCAACGGCAAGCAACTCATGATGCACTTACTGGATTACCGAACAGAGTTTTATTTTTACGAAAACTTGCAGAGGCACTTGATCGCTCGCGAACTTTAAAGCGGGGTGTGACTGTTTTATTTGTCGACCTTGACAAACTCAAAGATGTCAACGACACAATCGGACACTCAGTTGGCGATCAGTTGATCGTC
>CAMCUE010000049.1 GCA_945878705.1 Ferrithrix thermotolerans DSM 19514
CACAACATTGAAATGCGTCCTGGTCAAGGTGGCAAAATTGCTCGCTCGGCCGGCATGGCAGTTCAGTTGGTCGCAAAAGAAGGTTTGTATGCAACTTTGCGAATGCCATCAAGCGAAATGCGTCGCGTACCAATCGACTGTCGTGCAACTGTTGGCGAAATCGGAAACTCAGAACACGAGCAGATCAAAATTGGTAAGGCCGGTCGTAATCGTTGGAAGGGCGTTCGTCCACAGTCTCGTGGTGTTGTAATGAACCCAGTTGACCACCCACTTGGTGGTGGCGAAGGAAAGACTTCTGGAGGTCGTCCACCAGTTTCTCCATGGGGTAAGCCAGAGCGTCGTACTCGCAATAAGAACAAGTCGTCGCAACAAATGATTGTTCGTCGTCGTCGATCCGGAAAGGCACGAGGTTAAATAATGTCACGCAGTCTTAAAAAAGGTCCGTTCGTTGACGAGCACCTTCTCAAAAAAATAGATGCAATGAATGCAAGTGGCGATCGAAAAGTCATCAAGACTTGGTCCCGTCGAAGCACGATTATCCCCGACATGCTTGGACACACATTTGCAGTGCATGACGGACGCAAGCACGTGCCGGTTTATATCAGTGAGTCAATGGTCGGACACAAACTTGGCGAATTCTCACCAACACGAACATTTAGATTTCACCAAAGTCAAGAAAAAGCAGCTGCGGCAGCAGCTGCATCAGCAGGCAAGCCATGACCGGTCCAAAACTAAACGAAGCAACGCGAGTTGCTGGAGTATCGAGTGGTTTTCGCGCTTCGACGCGATTTGCTCGATTGTCACCGTCAAAAGTTCGCGTGGTTTTGAATCTTGTGCGTGGCATGGATGTTAAATCAGCCGACGACTTGTTGCGTTTAACAGATCGCGACTCAGCACACATCGTGCGCAAGTTGCTTGCTTCGGCAATCGCCAACGCAACAAATAACTTTGAGCAAAATGCTGAAGAGCTTTACATCAAGGCATGTTTCGCTGATGCAGGCCCAACGCTCAAGCGTTTTCGTCCACGCGCCAAAGGTAGCTCCGCTGCAATTTTTAAGCGCACCAGTCACATCACGATCGTTGTCGACAAATTGAGCGATGCTGCGCTCGCAATTCGCGAAACACAAAGTGAATCACGCGGTGGAGCAGAGTCTGCTCGTCGTCGAGATCGCGTTGAAGCAAGTCGCGCACGCTCACAAAAATCAAAGCCAGCAGCAACAGATGCCGATGCAAATGCAGATGCGCCAGTTGATGCCGAAACTCAAACAGCGACGGAGAATTAAATGGGCCAAAAGATTAATCCGTACGGCTTTCGCCTCGGTGTAACAACGGACTGGAAGAGCAAGTGGTTCAGCACAAAGGACTACAAGGCGTATCTCACCGAAGACTGGAAGATTCGCGACTATCTCAAGGTGCAACTTTCGGATGCTGCTGTCAGTCGCATCGAAATCGAACGAACTCGCGACAAACTTCGAATTGACGTGCACACTGCGCGCCCAGGAATCGTCATCGGTCGCAAAGGACAAAAGGCCGAGGAGCTTCGCGCCGGCTTAACAAAACTCACGGGCAACAACAAAGTACAACTCAACATCACAGAAATCCGTGATGCAGAACTTGACGCAGCTCTCGTTGCTCAAGGAGTTGCAGATCAACTTGTCAACCGAATCGCTTTTCGTCGTGCGATGAAGCGTGCGGTGCAGAATGCGCAGAAGCAAGGCGTACAAGGTATTCGAGTGCAGTGTTCAGGCCGACTTGGCGGAGCAGAAATGTGCCGTCGCGAGTGGTATCGCGAAGGTCGGGTTCCACTACACACACTCCGCGCCAATATTGATTACGGCTTCCGTGAAGCAGCAACGACTTCTGGTCGCATCGGTGTCAAAGTTTGGCTGTACAAAGGTGAAATTCTTCCTTACAAATCACAGACCGACGACCGCATCACTCGCGAAGCGGCGATGGCTGCAGGTGAAACATCTGGTCACTCAGATGCTGCGCGAAAAGTTGTCACTTCAGCCGGACCAAAGCCAGCAGATGTTGAAGATGTCGCATTAGTGCCTCTAGTCAAAGAAGCAGATCCAGAGTTCGAGCGATTGTTGGACGAAGAAGAAGATATTCAGCGTCGAAGTCACGACAGTCACGAAACGCCTCATTTTAAGCGAGAGGGATAAGTTGTCATGTTAGAACCACGCAAAGTTAAACACCGCAAGCAACATCGCGGTCGAATGGCTGGAGTCTCAAAGGGAGCCAACGAATTGGCTTTTGGTGAGTACGGCATTCAAGCTCTTGAACCAGGTTGGATCACTGCACGCCAAATTGAAGCGTCGCGAATCGCGATGACTCGTCACATCAAGCGCGGTGGAAAAGTTTGGATCAACGTATTTCCAGACAAATCCGTTACAAAAAAGCCAGCCGAAACTCGCATGGGTTCTGGCAAAGGAAACCCAGAGTTGTGGGTAGCAGTTGTCAAGCCAGGTCGAGTTTTATTCGAATTGTCATACCCAACTGCAGCAACTGCTCATCAGGCGCTTAGCCGTGCAGCCCAAAAATTGCCAATCAAGACACGCATTATCTCTCGAAACGAGGCGATCTGATATGACACGTGAACTGACAGAACTTCGCGAAATGGATCTTGCAACTTTGGTTGAAGAGTTGCGCGCCACAAAGCAAGAAGCGCTTAATCTGCGTTTTCGTAATGCAACTGGCCAACTTGATGACACTGCTGCGATCACCAAAGCACGTCGTCAAATCGCTCGAATCAGCATGTTGATTCGTGAGCGAGAAATTGTCGCCGCAGAAGCCGCAGGGAAGTGAGCAAAATTATGAGCGATACAACAAATTCAGCAGCACCAGAGCGCAATCTCCGCAAATCGCGAGAGGGCGTTGTCGTGTCAAGCAAAATGAACAAGACGATTGTGATTGCAATCGTTGAGCGTATTCGTCACCAAAAGTACGAGAAGTTCATCACTCGAACAAAGAAACTTTACGCACACGACGAGACCAACGATGCAAAAGTCGGCGATCGCGTTCGTGTAATGGAGACCCGACCTATGTCAAAGCTCAAGCGTTGGCGAGTAACTGAAATCTTGGAGCGTGCAAAGTGATTCAACAAGAAACCCGCCTTCGCGTCGCTGACAACAGCGGAGCCCGCGAAGTTCTCGTAATCAAGGTGCTCGGTGGTACTCGCCGTCGTTATGCATCTATTGGTGATGTGTTCATCGGAACAGTGAAAGATGCAATTCCTGGCGCTGCCGTTAAAAAAGGTGAAGTAGTGCGTTGCGTCGTTGTGCGTGTTGCCAAAGAAAAGCGTCGTCCAGACGGCAGCTACATCAAGTTCGACGAAAACGCAGCAGTGCTGATCAAAGACGATCTCACCCCGCGCGGAACTCGAATCTTTGGTCCAGTTGGTCGCGAGCTGCGCGATAAAAAATTCATGCGAATTGTTTCGCTCGCCCCGGAGGTTTTGTGAAATGAAGTTTAAAAAAGGCGACAGTGTCATCGTGATTGCAGGCAAAGACAAAGGCGCAAAGGGCGTCATCTCTGCGGTCCTCCCAGCCAAGGGAAAAGTTATTATTGACAACGTCAACGTGGCCAAACGCCATTCAGTTGCGCGTGGACGAACCACTAAGAGCGAGATCATTGACAAGGCAATGCCGATTCACGCTTCAAATGTGATGATTGACCAAGGTGGCAAGCCTTCAAAGATCGGATACAAAGTCGATAAAAAAGGCAAGAAAGTACGAATTGCTAAAAGCACCGGAGCAGAAATCTAATGACAACTAAAACAGTTTCTACACCACGCATGAAGGTGCACTACCTCAACACTGTGCGCACAGATTTAATGAAGCAATTAGAGTTGACCAATCCAATGCAGGTTCCAACGATCTCAAAGATCGTAATCAACATGGGTGTTGGTCGTGCCACTCAGCAAGCATCACTTCTTGATGGCGCTGTTGCTGACTTAACTGCGATCTCGGGGCAAAAGCCGCTGATCACAAAGTCACGAATTGCAATTGCATCATTCAAACTTCGTGAAGATCAGCCGATCGGTTGTAAGGTCACGATGCGCGGAGACCGGATGTGGGAGTTCTTCGATCGTTTGTTGTCAGTAGCGATTCCTCGAATTCGTGACTTCCGCGGTTTGTCGGGTCGTTCATGGGACGGAAACGGTAATTACACATTTGGTCTCACCGAGCAACTTATGTTTATGGAAGTGCGCGTCGATCAAGTTGACGTTCCTCGCGGAATGGACATCACAATTGTCACGACCGCGAAAGACGATCTTGCAGGCAAGGCTCTGCTTGATGCATTCGGTTTCCCATTTCGCAAGGGTGAAGAGCCAACTTCAGTAACTAAAGCCAAGAAATCTAAGAAGAAATAGTCGTCAGAGTCACAGGAACTATCGGAGACCTACTTAACATGGCAAAAAAATCACTAATGATCAAAGCAGCAAAAAAGCCTAAGTTCAAGGTACGTAGCTACACACGTTGTCAACGATGTGGTCGCGTGCGTGCGGTATATCAAAAATTTGGACTATGCCGTATTTGCTTCCGCGAGCTTGCGCACGCTGGTGAGATCCCTGGTATCACAAAGGCAAGTTGGTAAACCGTCATGATGACTGACCCAATCGCCGACATGCTCACACGTATTCGCAACGGCAACGTTGCGATGCGAGACGAAGTGATGATGCCTGCGTCTAAACAAAAATCTGCACTCGCCGAAGTTCTTAAGCGAGAAGGTTTCATTTCTGACTATTCAATTGCTCAAGACTCCGAGGGTCCTGGAAAAGTGCTCAAGATCAGCATGAAGTACGGTCAAGATCGTCAGCGAACAATTTCTGGAATTAAGCGCATTTCAACTCCTGGTCTTCGTGTTTATCGCGGTGCAACAGAAGTACCACGAGTTCTTGGTGGCCTTGGCGTTGCAGTTCTTTCTACAAGTCATGGACTTATGACCGACCGCGAAGCGCGCAAGCGCAACGTTGGTGGCGAAGTCATGTGTTTCGTGTGGTAATTCAAGAGTCGAACGGAGCAATCAAATGTCACGCATAGGAAAATCTGCAATCGCAGTGCCAACAGGGGTTGAAGTTTCGATCTCTGGCGCAGCGGTCACAATCAAAGGACCAAAAGGCACTCTCAAGCGCGAACTTCCAGTTGGTGTCTCTGCGCGTCGCGAAGAAAATAATTTAGTCGTTGAGCGGATAAATGACGAGCGCGATTCACGATCGCGTCACGGACTCAGTCGCACATTGTTGTCGAACATGATTATTGGTGTCACCGACGGTTACACCAAAGAACTTGACATTCAAGGCGTCGGTTACCGCGCCGAAGCGCAAGGCCCAAACAAATTGAAACTCGCGCTTGGCTTTTCGCATCCGATCGTTTACACCGCACCAGACGGAGTGACTTTTGAAGTGACGGCCCAGACAAAGATTGTGGTCAAGGGAAACGATAAAGAAGTTGTCGGTCAAGTTGCTGCGAATATTCGCAGCATGCGCAAACCAGAGCCTTACAAGGGCAAGGGTGTGCGTTACTTGAATGAGCGCGTTCGTCGAAAGGCCGGCAAGACCGGCAAGAAGTAACAACAGGAAAACTGGAGATTTAACTTTTATGACTAGTGCAGCAGAAAAACGACACACCGGCCGATTGCGCCGTCAACGCCGTGTGCGCAAGAAAATTCATGGCACCGCCGATCGACCACGCTTGGCTGTGTTTCGAAGCAACAAACATCTTTCAGCACAATTAATTGATGACGATGCCGGTCGAACAATCGCAGCAGCGTCTTCGCTTGAGGCAGATTTGCGAAAAGCAGGTTCTGGTTCAACAGTTGAGGCTGCAGCACGAGTTGGCAAAGCAGTTGCTCAGCGCGCCAAACAAATCGGAATAAAGAAAGTTGTATATGACCGCGGAGGATTTTTGTACCACGGTCGTATCGCAGCGGCAGCGCAGGCTGCTCGAGAAGAAGGCTTGGAGTTCTAAATGAGTAATGTCACCCCAGTTCCAGCAGTTCCAGGTGCAGAAGTCACCGACCGACGCGAGCGTCGCGATCGTCGTGAACCACGCGAAAAGCGCGAGCCACGACCGCCAGCAAAGGTCGGCGAAATCGGCGACTCACGAGTCGTGCACATCAATCGCGTCGCCAAAGTTGTTAAGGGCGGTCGGCGATTTTCGTTCACCGCACTCGTCGTAATCGGCGATCGCAATGGTCGTGTTGGTCTTGGATACGGCAAGGCAAAAGAAGTTCCACTGGCAATTCAAAAAGGAACAGAAGAAGCCAAGCGAAATATTTTTCATGTCGCCCTCGCAGGAACAACGATCACGCACGCAACAATTGGTGTTAACGGCGCAGGTCGCGTAATGCTCAAGCCTGCAGCGCCAGGTACTGGTGTTATCGCTGGTGGTGCTGCACGAATCATTCTTGAAGAAGCCGGAATTAAAGATGTACTTGCAAAGGTACTTGGTTCGCCAAATGCGCTCAACGTTGCTCGCGCAACTATCAATGGTCTCAAGGGATTACAACGCCCAGACGAAGTTGCAAAGCGTCGCGGAATACCAGCAGAAGATTTCGTTCCAAAAGGAATGCTGCGGGCCTACACCGAGCGTCAAAAAACTATTTCAAGTCTCGGAGCTAAATAATCATGGCCGTTACCAAAAAAGCTGCAGCACCAAAGGTGGTTAAAGAATCAGTTAAAAAAGCTGCTGCGCCAAAAGCGGTTAAAAAAACTGCTGCAGTCAAAGCAACGCGTAAGGCCCACACTGGCCCAACAGTTGTTGTCAAGCAAGTGCGTTCACAAATCGGCATCATGCCAAAAACAAAGGCAACAATGCGTGCACTTGGTCTCCGCAAAATTGGTGATGTCAACACACTTCCAGATCGTCCAGAGATTCGCGGCATGATCGCACGCGTTCCTCACCTCATTGAAGTAAATCGAAAAGGAGCATAATCATGCGCGTTGACGAAATTGGGCCACGCCACGGAGCACGAAAGAAGCCAAAGCGCGTCGGTCGTGGTACTGGTGGTAAAGGTGGAAAGACTGCGGGTCGCGGGACAAAAGGTCAGTACGCGCGTAACACAGTTGCTCGCGGTTTTGAAGGTGGACAGATGCCACTCAAGCAACGCGTGCCAAAGTTGAAGGGGTTTAATAACCCGTTTCGTGTTGAGTACTATGCGGTCAATCTTGATGCCGTCGATTCACTTGGCGTTACCGAAGTAGATCCAGCGTCACTAGTTTCTGGTGGCGTCGCGCACAAAGGCCAAATGATCAAAGTTCTTGGTCGCGGCAAAATTACGCGAGCAGTAAAAGTCTCGGCCCACGCCGTTTCTAAGTCGGCAGAACAAGCAATTGTTGCCGCTGGTGGATCAGTAATTATCTTGCCCCCAACATTTAGGGGTGTTCGACCACCGGCCAAGGGTAGTCAGTTCACTAACCGCTAGTAAAGTTCGTTTGGTTCGGCTCACACAACAAATAGCGAGGCAATTTCGTGGCAAAAATTAGCAACATCTTCAAGGTTGCAGATCTTCGAAACAAGATTCTGTTCACACTCGCAATGCTGGCGGTCTATCGTCTCGGCAGTTCATTGCGCGTGCCTGGCGTTGATGCTCAGGCCATTAGTCAACTTCGTGAGGCATCAAAGTCGCAGGGTGCACTCGGTTTTCTTAACCTATTTTCAGGTGGTGCGTTCGGCAGTTTCTCTATTTTTGCTCTCGGCATCATGCCGTACATCACTTCAAGCATCATCATGCAAGTTCTCACTGTTGTGATTCCAAAGCTTGAAGAGTGGCAACAAGAAGGAGCAACCGGCCAACGCAAAATTACGCAATGGACTCGCTATGTTGCTATCGGTATAGCAACTTTGCAAGGCGCGGGATTGACCTTTATTTTTGGTCAGGGTCGCGGTTCGGCCTTCTTCAGTGCAAGTAACCAGGCTCCTGATGTTGTATTGCTCGATCCGTTCAT
>CAMCUE010000050.1 GCA_945878705.1 Ferrithrix thermotolerans DSM 19514
CGGTAAATCATGGAAACCATGGTGGACAAGCTCATGGAGACCATAAGGCAGTAGGATTTGGGTTGAAATTTGCGCTCGTAGCTTAATGGATAGAGCATCTGATTACGGATCAGAAGGTTGGCGGTTCAAGTCCGTCCGAGCGCGCCAAAGTCACTTCTTGATAAGTTGCGAGCATTCGACGATCGCAGAACTATTTGGGCTAACCAATAACTCAATTTCTGATTCGGGTTGAGTTGCACAGATCTCTCTGCCTCGATCTACTTCCGATGTCCAAGTAGGGCCAGTAGTCAAGAACCAGCCGGCCTCAAACCATTTAGCGACCGGCACAACAACAAATATCAGTGAAATCGCCAAGGCATATATTTTGAGTTTGCTGAAAACGATTATGAAATCATGCAGTAGCAGTAGTCCACAAATCCATGCAAGAGTCATCGGCGCGACAAAATAACGGTCGGCGATTCCACCCAAAACATAACTTGAAGCCGATAATGCAATTGTTGAAGCACAGAGCATGAATCGTAATTTGTTGTATTTTGAGTTTCGAAATGGGCTCAAACTATTGACAATAATTATTATTAAGCAAAAAAGGATTGGAAAAAATATCCCCGAATACCAAAATAAGCCCATGCCTTGCCAAAGTGACATGACGCGTGACCCACTGCGACCTCTTGCAGCAACGCCAACCCCAACTTTGAGAACTTGAATAATTAAAGTTGCAAAAACAACTGTTAATAAAGTCGTTACTTTGCGGCGCAAGTCACGATCTTGTGACCGGAAAAACCAGACTAACGGCAAAGCGGTTACAAAAAGAATTGGTTGACTTAGCCCTACTAATAGCGCCACAGCTGTAATTAATTTGGGATATTTAATAATTGCACGACTTGAACAAAAAGCGATTGCTACGGCGGCAGTCAACGGAAATTTAATCATTCCGATGTTGCCGAGCGAACTCTCCATTGCATGTGGGATCACGATCAGCACAAGCCCAGCACCAGAAGCTAGGACCCGATTGTTAGTTTCTTGATAGATCATTGCGAAGATAAATAATGCCAACGCGACCCAAATTAAGTTGACGACGGATGACGACGCTATGGCGTGATATTGAATTGGAAATAGCGCAACTATCTCGGCAGTTGCGCGACCAGATATTTCGAAATACTCAGGAAATGGTTTTAAAAGAACCGACAAATTTCCATTAACAGCATCCGGCACATATGTGTAACCAGTGTCTGCTCCGATGCGATTGATTGCTTTCCAATCTCTCGCAAAAATTATCAATACATATAAAAAACCCGATACAAAAACCCAAACCCGGTTGCTGATTGGTTTTTCGATGGGCACTGCAAAAGATCTTAGTCAATTGCTTAGCTAGTCAATTGATATGAAATGATCCCGACAAATTCTTTAATCCGATATGTGTTGTCGTCAAGACTAGAAGTGAAGGGAACAAAACTGAATAATGAAATACCGAAACTATTTTCTTCGGTTCCAAATGAGTAGACATTTGAAAAGTAGCGGTGAAATTCGCGCAGTGCTCGGCGCATGTGAAAGTTTGAGGTGACAATTGCGATTGGTGTGTCTGATGTAATTCCTGGTAAGGCTTTAGCCTGAACAGGGTGCTCGCGTGTGTTTGATGAAATTGACTCAATAATGATTCGAGACTGTGTTAAGCCAAGTGAAATCGCATGTTCGGCAGCAAGCTCACCGTGTCGGGTCGGTGGTCGATCATCCTGCGTACCCGGTTCTTGACCTGAAAAAACGACTTTTGCCGATGGATATTTTCGCCAAAGAACTGACGCAGCATTAATTCGTCGAGTACTTTCTGTACCTAAAAAATCTTCTGGTGGGGTGGCACCAACTTCAAAACCGCCACCTAACACGAAAATATATTTTGGTGACCAATCGGACTTTGTCTCGTGCTCAGTGTTAAGCAGTGCGTCAAAAATTGAGGTGGCAAAGCCAGTTGAGAGAAATGTCAAAACAATTAGCGAAGAAATACAAAATCGTTTTAGCAACTTGCTGATTCGAACCGAATTTGTCGTGACAAGAGCAGTAAATGCGATTGCTAATATCAGCGCCCAAAGCGGGTCAATTAATGCTCGCATGCAGAAATTTTAGTTCTTGTTCTTGTTGCGAGTGAACCTGAATTTAAGCGTGTGACCAAGAATCTGCAGACCATATTTGATGCCGTTGACTCGTGAAATTTCATCACCATAAAAAGTTGGAATCTCTATTTCGGTGATTCGTTGTTTTGAACCGATCATTTGCAAAATTATCTGTGAGTCGAAATCAAAATAGTCTGAGTTTGAAAGAAAGTTGACCTTGCGCAAAGCAGCGACACTGTATGCGCGATATCCGCTGTGCCACTCAGTCAAAGAAACACTGGCAAGACGATTTTGTAAAAATGTCAAAATTTTGTTACCAACAAATTTATAAAGTGGCATTCCACCCTTGCGTGCGCCACCGCTGGTCATCATCCGAGAGCCAAAAACAACATCGGCATTTCCAGAAATTATTGGTTCGACCATCTGCGGCAAATATTCTGGGGCGTACTGTCCATCGCCATGCAGCAATACGACAAGATCTAGAGAATTTTCAATCGCCCACTGATATCCAGTTTTTTGATTTCCGCCGTAGCCGAGGTTTTTTGGATGTCGGATTATCGTTAGTGGCAGTTTGGAACTATTTTTGTAGGAGATGCCGACTTGGTGAGTGTCGTCGGTGCTGGCGTCATCACAAACAAGAATCGCTTCAATTTGTTCGACAAATTTGCTCGGTATGCGGTCTAGTACTTGGGCAAGGGTATTTTCGGCGTTATAGGCAACTACTAATATTCCGATTTTCATATTAAGTAAACTTTACTATGGCCAAAAATAATTGATGTCCTCGCCACATAAACCTAAATCAAATACTGTTCCAGATTCATCTGCAAACACAGTCACGGCCCCTGTAGGCATCCCTTCGATATTCGGTGTGCCGTCGTGATACAAACTGCTGTACCACACGAAATATCTGTGACTGCAGCGTCTATTTTGCGCAGCATCAAGTTGATATTGGTTGAACACAGGTGGCCTCTTTGAAACCGAGAATAGTTGTTGTGGTTGATTGCTCATCAGCAAACTTCTTGGCGCAAGTGATTTAACGAATTTATGGATTGGTAAATTCTGAAAACCTCCACCTGACCAGTGCCGTCCGTCTGTACCAAACGCGAGTGCGTCTTTAGTCGCTGAAGTTAGATGAAAACTCAGAAGTAAAACGAAACACGCACCAATAATTTTTTTAATATTTTTTCGCTTTGAAATTGTCTTCTCAATCGCAATTGCGATAAGGACAATGATCGGGACATAGATCGGGATCATCATTCGGTTGTCGAGTGGACCCAACTCCCAGTGAACAAATCGATATGCAGAAAAACAAATATATGAAACCACAACGGCAGCACACACCAGTAAGACATCAGAGTTATTTTCGTTATGCCGAGCCACTTTGAGTTTTTTGAAGCCGATGATCAGAGTGAGTGTCACGATAATTATTACAACTAATGATCCTGCAAACTTTGCGGTTGCCGGATAATCAAGCCACGACATGTAGATGCCACCCTCAAATGGTTTGGCGAGAATCCATGTGCCCAAAGTTCCTGTGAGAGTTTTAAGTGGATCAAGTAATGACCCTCCACCGGGCGCACGAGCACCAGTCAAAGTGCCGTCAATTCTCTTGTTGCGCGCAAGCCATAGCCAACATGGAAGAAACGAGACAGCAAAACCGGCAGTGTTAATTGCTGCTGATTTGAGTAATCCAATTTGTTTACGATTTATCAAAATTGACGCTGCAATTAATGCAACTGCGAAAACAGGTCCGACATATCGAATAAAAAACAATGCAGCCATGAGCAGAGGCATTAGGGCTGCTTTCGTATACGACATTTTTTGTAGAGAGATAAACATTGCGATTAGCAGCACTGCAAGAAATGGTGGTTCTGACCAGGCCATTGAGTATTGCCATAACAAGGCCGGACTGAACGCGACAAAAGCCGTACCGATTATTATTGTTTTGCGATCAGACACGGCACGTCTCAAAAGTGCATAAGTTGAGGCAACGACTATCAGTGAGCAGATTGCGTTCAATAACAACAGAAATAAATTGGCACTAATGCCGAGCGAAATTCCAACTGCGATCAATGCCGAAAGTCCTGGTGGTCTAACGGTCATCGGTAATCCAGTTACATCTAGCAACCCGCGACCATTTGCAATATTGATTCCGACCGCAACATAATCGGTTGAATCCCAACTCCAGCCAACACCTGAACGATTCGAGATGATTGACAAAATTGCACCCGTTATAGACAGCCCGAATGCCCAAAGGTTTGCTTTGATCCAGTTATAAATGCCGAATATGACCGAAGCAAACACGATTGAACTCTAGGCGTTTAATAGTGTTGTGAACCTAGAATTGAACGAATGGTTATCAAATGAAATTTTCACAAGATGTTGTTGTTGTCGGGGGCTGCGGTCACGTTGGGCTTCCACTTGCGATTATCTTGGCGTCAAAGTCGTTAAAGGTTGTTGCATTTGACACGAATTCTCAAGTTGTTGAGAAAGTTAACAGTGGCCAGATGCCGTTTGATGAACCTGGTGCGCCTGAAGTTCTGAAACAAGTTTTAGCTGCGAAGTCGTTTTTTGCATCAAGCGATAAGCAAAGCGTTGCTAGCGCCGAACATGTCGTCGTCGTAATCGGCACACCCGTTGATGAACATTTGAACCCAGATCCTGAGGCAGTGCCAAATGCGGTGACTTGGTTGCTTGATGTGCTGCAAGACGGTCAGCATCTTGTGTTGCGTAGCACGGTTTACCCGGGAGTGACAAAACTTGTCGAAAAAGTGATCGCCAAAAGTGGCAAGAAAATTGATGTCAGTTTTTGTCCTGAGCGCATCGCCGAAGGCAAGGCAGTAGAAGAATTGATTGCATTACCGCAAATAATTTCGGCAAGAACGCCAGCGGCAGTTGAACGCGCTAAGAAACTATTTAGTTGCCTCACTCAAAACATGATTGTGGTTAGCCCTGAAGAAGCAGAACTCGCAAAGTTATTTACAAATACTTGGCGTTACATTAAATTTGCGGCTGCTAATCAGTTGTACACAATCGCCAATGATTTTGGTGTCGACTTTGAGCGAGTCCGTCATGCAATCACCCATGATTACCCTCGAGCGGCAGATATGCCGGGCGCAGGCTTTGCTGCTGGTCCGTGTCTATTTAAAGACACGATGCAACTCGCGGCGTTTAACAACAATAATTTTACACTCGGCCATTCAAGCATGATGATCAACGAAGGTCTGCCGCTGTATCTTGTTTCGCGAATTGAAAAAAACTATGACCTGGCAAAGATGACCGTCGGAATATTAGGCATGGCGTTCAAGGGTGAGAGCGATGACATTCGTTCAAGTTTGTCGTACAAGTTGAAGCGAATTTTACGGTTTAAAGCAGAATCGGTTCTGTGCGCCGATTCGCTGGTGCACGATGACGCGTCGCTAGTTTCGGAAGATGAGTTGCTCAAACAAGTTGAATTGGTTGTGATTGGCGCGCCTCATCGTCGGTACGCAACTTTAAAGATTTCTCAACCAGTGATTGACATCTGGAATATACGCAAGCAAGGCGTTTTGATCTGACGCCACGAGTATCTATTGTCATTCCTGTCTATAACGAGGGCGAAAATGTTGAGCCGGTACTGCGACGATTGTTTGAAGCCGTTGATATTGAGACTGAAGTTTTAGTTGTCTATGACGAAGCAGAAGACACAACTATCCCAGCATTAATAAAATTGCAGCACGAATTCAAAAATCTGCGACATGTGCAAAATACTTATGGTCGTGGTCCGGCTAATGCGATTAAATACGGGATCGATCAAGCCAAAGCGAAAGTGGCAGTAGTGACAATGGCTGACGGGTGCGATGACGCATCGCAAATTGCAATCTTGACTCGATTAGTCGAGCGCGGAGTGGTTGTTGCATGCGCAAGTCGATATGTAAAGACGGGTCAACAAGTCGGTGGCCCGTTCTGGAAGGGTGTGATGTCAAAAGTTGCTGGATTAAGTCTCTACTACGGTGCAAGAGTCGGCACCCGCGATGCGACCAACTCGTTCAAGGCGTATTCAACAGACTTTGTGCGTCGCGTTGGCATTGAAAGCGACAAAGGTTTTGAGATTGGCATTGAACTTGTTGCTAAGGCGCGGCGATTTCGCCAGCCAGTTGCTGAGATTCCCACGATTTGGCTGGACCGATCTTTTGGTGTGTCAAATTTCAAGATCGCAACTTGGCTACCGCGTTATTTGAAATGGTATTGTTATGCGTTCGGTACAAAGAAAGTGTTGTCTAAATAAAATGTCAAAAGTTCTGCTTACTGGTGCGTCTGGTTTTATTGGTGGCTATGTAGTTGAAGAGTTGCTAAGTCGGGGTCACAATGTGATTGGCCTTGACAATTACTCGAAATACGGGCGAGTCACAAGAAGTTATGACAATCACCCAAACTACAAACTGGTCGAGGGTGATGCTTGTGATGTAGATCTGATGACGAAGTTGCTGATGGATTGTGACCACCTAATTGCTGGCGCAGCGCTTATCGGTGGTATTTCTTATTTTCATGCGTATGCATATGACTTGTTAGCAACTAATGAACGGATCATGGCCTCAACTTGCGATGCGGCGATTCGGGCCCACCGTCAGGGGAAACTGCAGAAAGTTACTTATTTGAGTTCGTCGATGGTCTTTGAAAGTTCGCAACATTGGCCAAGCGCTGAGGGCGATCAACGCAAGATTCCACCACCGTTATCTTCGTATGGTTTTCAAAAACTAGCCGTTGAATATTTTGCTCAGGCCGCATTTGACCAATACAAGTTGCCGTTTACGATAATTCGTCCGTTCAATTGTGTTGGCGTGGGCGAGGGTCGAGCACTCGGCGAAGTTGAAGTGCTCTCCGGCAATGTTTCGCTGGCGATGAGCCATGTTGTGCCCGATCTCGTACAGAAAATCTTAAAAGGTCAAGATCCGTTGCATATTCTTGGGACTGGTGAGCAGATTCGTCACTACACCTATGGTGGCGATTTGGCCAAAGGAATAGTTACATGCATGGAAAGCCCAAAGGCTCTGAATGAAGATTTTAATATCTCAACTGCAGAATCAACTTCTGTATTACAACTTGCAGAAATAATTTGGAACAAGATCCATAAATCATCAAAGCCGTTTAAATATGTAAGCGATGAAGCATATGAGTATGACGTTCAGCGCCGCGTGCCATCAGTAGAAAAAACGAAAACCGTTTTGAACTTTGAATGCACGACTTCTTTGGACACAATGCTTGACGAAGTTATTCCGTGGATTCAGATGGCAATCAACGAAGGCAAAATTTAATCGAGATCAGGTGCAATACAGACGCGCTTATTCGGCGTCAGCGAAGTAACGATCCACATATCTTGGTTGAGTGACGACGAAATAGTAACTGTTACCTGAGATCCGCTGGGGATCAAAGTTTTTAATACAGAACTCGGTGAGTCTCCAAAGTTTCTAAAGCCAATCTCAATGTCTCCGTCGGGCGAAGCAATCGCAGTGCTCGTACCCGCAAGAGTTAGAAAGTCAGACGCGCTGACTCCTGTTTTACAAAAAGACGCTGACTTTTTGGGTTGAGTGATGGCGAGTACATCGGTTTCAAGCAGAACTCGATCAACTTCAGTACGAGTTGCAGCAGAGGATGTTCGAAGTTCGGCCATGTCAAGTGCAGGGGAGGACTTAAGTTCGCGCAGTGCTGCAAAATATTTGTTGGTAATGATATCCGGGGCCCGAATTGGGTCGGGTTGATAATCGCGATCAACAAAATGACGACGTGACTC
>CAMCUE010000051.1 GCA_945878705.1 Ferrithrix thermotolerans DSM 19514
GGAGAATTTATGGGTCGCACAGTTCGAGCAGCGTTACTGCAAACCGATTGGACGGGCGATAAAGGCACGATGATTGATAAGCACGAGGCGCAAGCTCGTGAAGCCGCCAAGCAGGGCGCTCAAGTTATGTGCTTTCAAGAATTGTTTTACGGTCCATACTTTTGCCAAGTTCAAGAGCCCGAGTACTACTCGTATACGGAACCAATTCCTGATGGACCAACTACTAAACGATTTCAGGCACTTGCTAAAGAACTCGGCATGGTTTTGGTTTTGCCGATGTACGAAATTGTTCAAGCTGGCTTGTACTACAACACTGCTGCGATTATTGACGCCGACGGAAAATATCTCGGAAAATATCGCAAGCAACATATTCCGCAGGTCAAAGGTTTCTGGGAGAAATATTATTTCACTCCAGGAACGGGTGGGTACCCAGTTTTTGACACGGCGGTGGGCAAAGTTGGCATTTACATTTGCTACGACCGACACTTTCCAGAGGGCTGGCGTGCACTCGGATTGAACGGTGCTGAAATTGTTTTCAATCCGTCAGCAACTAGTCGTGGACTCAGCGAATACATCTGGAAGATTGAGCAACCAGCAGCCGCTGTCGCCAACATGTACTACGTTGGCGCAATCAACAGAGTCGGCATTGAACCACTTGGCGACGACGATTTCTACGGTCAGAGTTATTTCGTTGACCCAGAAGGCAAATTTGTTGGCAACCAAGGCGACCCGCACAAGCCAGAGTTGATCGTGCGCGATCTTGACATGGACAAAATTAAAACTGTGCGCGACCGTTGGGCGTTTTATCGAGATCGTCGCCCAGACGCTTATGACGAATTAGTTGAGCGCTAAAAATAACTTAAAAACAACTAAAAATATTTACAAATTAAATTAGGGGAGGAATTATGGCACGCGCACTTATCAAAAATGGAACAGTCATTAGCCCGACTGGTCGGCACGACTTTGATGTACTAATTGAGGGCGAAACTGTGCTGGCACTTCTCGAGCGAGGCAAATCCGATTCGTTAGGTATCACCGCAGACAAAGTCATAGACGCCAAGGGAAAGTATGTAATTCCTGGTGGCATTGATGTACACACGCACATGGAGCTTCCATTTGGTGGTACGGCTGCAGTTGATACTTTTGAAACCGGCACAATCGCGGCGGCCTGGGGCGGCGTCACAACAATTGTCGATATGGCGTTGCAGCGATACGGCGAAAATGTCCACGAAGGTTTAGCCGAGTGGCATCGCAAAGCGGGTGGCAACTGTGCAGTTGACTATGCGTTTCATCAAATCATCGGTGGTGTTGATGAACAGTCTCTTAAAGACATGACATATCTGGTTGATCACGAAGGTGTCACCAGTTTCAAATTGTTCATGGCTTACCCTGGTGTGTTTTACAGCGACGACGGGCAGATTCTGCGCGCGATGCAAACGGCTAGCGAAAACGGCGCGACAATTATGATGCACGCAGAGAACGGCATCGCAATTGATGTACTGGTTCAGCAACACATTGCACGCGGTGATACTGATCCTAAATATCACTCTTACTCGCGCCCAAGTTTGCTTGAAGGTGAAGCCACAAATCGCGCAATCGTGTTATCGAAAGTTGCCGGCAATGTTCCTCTTTACATAGTTCACATGTCGGCATCTGAGGCACTCAACGCCTTGGCTGAAGCCCGACACGAGGGATTAAATGTGTTTGGTGAAACCTGTCCACAATATTTATATATGACTCTTGAAGATCATCTGGCTCGGCCAGGTTTTGAAGGTGCGAAGTTCGTTTGTTCGCCACCAATTCGCAGCAAGCACGACAAGCATGATCACCATGGCGATTTGTGGAAGGGTTTGCGAATGAACGAACTTGCAATCGTTTCAACCGATCACTGTCCGTTCTGTTACAAGGATCAAAAAGAACTCGGCCTAGGCAACTTCTCAAAGATTCCAAATGGCATGGGTGGAGTTGAACATCGAATGGAACTCATCTATCAGGGTGTAGTGCAAGGTGAACTTTCGCTTGAGCGCTGGGTTGAAACTTGCAGTACGACACCTGCACGAATGTTTGGTATGTATCCGCAAAAAGGAGTCATTGCCCCTGGTTCAGATGCCGACATTTTGGTTTGGGATCCGAACAAGAAGACAAAAATCGGCATTAATGACAAGCATCACATGAATATGGATCATTCCTCTTGGGAAGGAACTGTGATTGATGGCAAAGTTGACACGGTACTTTCGCGCGGGATGGTTGTAATTGAAAATGATAAATACACTGGACGCAAAGGTCACGGCAAGTTCGTCAAACGCGGTCTGTGCCAATACTTAAATTAAATAATCAACAACTACAGGAGAAATAATGAATCGCATTAGCCATTGGGTCAACAATAAAGTCGTCGCCGGAACATCTGGCAAGAGCGGCAAAGTATTTAATCCAGCAACAGGAAAACAAGAATCAGAAGTTGACTTGGCTAATATCGCCGATGTTGACGCGGCAGTCGCTTCAGCCAAGGCTGCGTTTCCTGCTTGGCGTGCAACAAACTTGTCGCGTCGTGCTGAGATCATGTTTCGTATGCGCGAACTAGTTGATGCAAACCGAAAAGAAATTGCAAACCTATTAACTCTTGAGCATGGCAAAGTGCCAAGCGATGCGCTCGGCGAAGTTGCCCGTGGTCTTGAAAATATTGAGTTCGCTTGTGGTGTACCAGCAATGCTCAAAGGTGGCTACTCAGAGCAAGCCTCAACTGGAGTTGATGTATATTCAATTCGTCAGCCGCTTGGCGTTGTTGCTGGAATTACACCGTTTAACTTTCCGGCGATGGTGCCAATGTGGATGTTCGCTAATGCAATCATGTGTGGCAACACATTTATTTTGAAGCCGAGCGAAAAAGATCCATCAGCGTCAATGTTCATCGCTGACTTATTGCGCCAAGCAGGTCTTCCTGATGGCGTTTACAACGTTGTGCACGGTGACAAAATTGCAGTTGATCGTCTGCTTGATCACCCAGACATTGCTGCTGTGAGTTTTGTAGGTTCAACACCGATTGCAAAATACGTTTATGAAACCGGCACAAAGAACGGCAAGCGTGTGCAAGCACTCGGTGGCGCAAAAAATCACATGCTGGTCTTACCAGATGCTGATCTTGACATGGCTGCCGATGCGGCAATAAGTGCGGCTTACGGTTCAGCCGGCGAGCGATGCATGGCAGTTTCAGTTGTGCTGGCAGTAGACACAGTTGCCGACGCACTTGTTGAAAAAATTAAAACTCGAGTACCAAACATTAAAGTTGGCGCCGGCACAGACCCAGCCAGTGAGATGGGTCCATTGATTAGTCGCGAGCATCGTGACAAGGTTGCTGGTTATGTAACGGGTGCAGCAAAAGAAGGTGCAACTGTGGTCATTGACGGTACTGATAAAGCCAAAGACGAAGGATTTTTCTTGAATCCAAGTTTGATCGACCATGTTAAACCTGGCATGAAATGTTATGACGAAGAAATTTTTGGTCCGGTGCTTACAGTCATGCGCGTCAAGAGTTACGACGAAGGCCTGCAAGCGATTAATGACAATCAATTCGGTAACGGCACTGCAATTTTCACCCGAGATGGTGGAGTCGCACGACAGTTTCAGTATGAAGTCAATGTCGGCATGGTTGGTGTCAACGTTCCGATTCCGGTTCCTGTTTCTTACTATTCATTTGGTGGATGGAAGGCAAGTTTGTTTGGCGACCAACACATGTATGGCCCAGAAGGCATCAACTTCTATACACGCGGAAAAGTCGTAACTTCTCGATGGCCAGATCCGCGAACATCGCAAGTTGATCTCGGCTTTCCACACAGTCGGTAATCAAAATGGATATCGGTATTGTTCTGCAGACAACGCCACCTGCAAGTCAGGTGATTGATCTCGCGCGCAAAGCCGATGCCCATGGTTTCACCCATGTTTGGACATTCGATAGTCACATTTTGTGGGAAGAACCTTTCGTTATCTATAGCCAAATTTTGGCGCAGACACGCAATGTAATTGTTGGTCCGATGGTTACGAACCCTGCAACTCGAGACTGGACAGTCACGGCAAGTTTGTTTGCAACTCTCAACGAGATGTACGGAAATCGGACTGTTTGTGGCATTGGTCGTGGTGACTCGGCCGTGCGTGTTACAAACGGTAAGCCAACGACACTTGCGACTTTGCGTGAGAGTATTGATGTGATCCGCGAACTTTCGAACGGACGCGAAATTGACTACAACGGGTCAAAAATTAAATTTGAGTGGGCTTCAAAAAGCAAATGCGAAGTTTGGGTCGCTGCATACGGACCAAAAGCGTTGAAGTTGACAGGCGAAGTTGGCGATGGTTTTATTTTACAACTTGCCGATATTGATATCGCGGCGTGGACAATTGATGCCGTGCGCAAAGCTGCTCGCGATGCAGGTCGAGATCAGAATAGTGTGAAAATTTGTGTTGCAGCGCCAGCATACGTCGGTGATGATTTAGCGCACATGCGCGAACAATGCCGCTGGTTTGGTGGCATGGTCGGCAACCATGTCGCCGATATCGTCGCCCGTTACGGCGACTCGAGTGCAGTGCCGAAAGCTCTGACCGATTACATCAAAGGCCGCGAAGGCTACGACTACAAACAACATGGTCAAGCAGGAAACACGCACACGACTTTCGTCCCAGACGAAATTGTTGATCGCTTTTGCATTCTCGGCAATATCGACGAACACTTAAAGCGATTAAAGGCCCTCAAAGAACTTGGCGTTGATCAGTTTTCAATTTATTTACAACACGACGGAAAAGAACAAACACTTGATGCCTACGGTAAATCAATTTTGCCAGAAATTGCCGCACTGTCGCAGGCCAATAATAAATGAAGTTAGCGGGTCGAATCGCATATCGAATTGTCATGTTCGCATTGACGATTGCATTCGTGACAGCACTTTGGGAACTCTATAAAATAGTTGGTCCGCAAGATGGTGGAAAATTTTTTGGTGTTCGAATTTTGCCGCGCGCCAATGACAATGCGATGCCACATGTTTCAACAATGCTTAGTCGGTACAGCCGTCCAGAAGTTCGTGGCTCCGACAAAAAAATTTGGATCGTCGTGCTCTCGGGCGCTTGGTTTTCACTACGACTGTCTCTCGTCGGATTCTTCCTCGGAACGACAATTGGGATTAGTTTGGCGGTGTTGATGGCGCGCTTTAATGTCATTCGCCGTGGATTGTTGCCTTATCTTGTGATGTCGCAGACGGTTCCATTGATCGCTCTTGCTCCACTAGTCGTCAGTTGGGGAGGAAAGTTAGAAATTGGTTCATTCGTTTGGCCGCGTTGGCTATCGGCATCAATTCTCGGCACTTTTCTGGCGTTCTTTCCGATCGCCGTCGGCACACTTCGTGGCCTGACAAGTGCTCCATCGGCAGCACTTGAACTAATGGAAAGTTATGCGGCATCTTGGAAGCAGACACTTTTTAAATTGCGATTTCCCGCAGCGGTGCCGTTCATGGTTCCCGCTCTAAAACTTGGTGCATCGGGGGCAGTAGTCGGTGTTGTTGTTGCAGAAATCAGTACAGGTTTAAAGGGTGGCATTGGACGATTAATTATTGAATATGCCCGCGAAGCAACTGGTGACCCGGCGAAAGTGTTTACTGCAGTTTTCGGTGCTGCGGCGCTTGGATTAACAATGTCTGGATTAGTTGCATTTTCTGATTTGTTTTTAATGCGTAATCGACCAAAGGAGACCAGTACATGAGTGCTGCCGCAAACATCAGTGCCGTTGAAGTTTTTGCAACTAGCAAAATATTCAATCAGGAAAGTGACAAACAAGTTGATGCATTGCTTGATGTGAATTTAACGATTCAATCAGGTGAGTTTGTTTCGTTGATTGGCCCATCTGGTTGTGGAAAATCGACATTGTTGCGGCTGATCGCCAATTTGCTCGAGCCAACACAAGGTTCTATTCGCGTGAACAACAAAACTGCGGCTCAAGCACGACTCGATCAAGACTATGGAATGGCGTTTCAGCAAGCTGGATTATTTGATTGGCGAACCGTTCGCAAAAATATTGAACTACCACTTGAACTAAAAGGTTGGGATAAAGATAAGCGGGAAGCGCGGGCAATAGAAATGTTAGGACTCGTGAAACTAGAAGAGTTCGGCAACATGTATCCGTGGCAACTCTCTGGTGGTATGCAACAACGCGTTGCGATTGCACGTGCGTTGGCTGCACATCCGCCACTTTTATTGATGGATGAACCATTTGGCGCACTAGATGAAATGACTCGGGAATACATGCAAGGAGAGTTATTGCGAATTTGTGCCGAGACTTCGACGACGGTTGTATTTGTGACTCACTCAATTCCTGAGGCTGTGTATCTTTCAAATCGAGTGGTTGTTATGTCGCCAAGACCAGGTCGAATTTTGGAAGTAATAGATGTAAATTTGGGATCAAAGCGCAACGAACAAACGCGTGCAGCAGATGGGTTCTTTCGTAGCATTACCACCGTGCGTGAAGCATTGCGCGGAACGCACGCTGAGCATGTTGCCGCAAATGCAATTCGTGGCGCAGAAGATCGCTGACTAGAAAACTCAAGATGACAATTCTTTCTCGTGCGAAAAACATTGCTGCGCCATTAATTTTTGGTGTTGTTTTTTTGGCTCTTTGGGAAAGCGTAGTCGTAGGTTTTGATCTGAAACCATATTTTCTGGCTGCCCCGTCGAAGATAGTTGAGCAATTTTTCAAGAACACCACCAGAATTTGGGAAGCAACTGTCGTTTCTGGCACCAATGCTCTCGTCGGATTAATCGTCGGAACAATTCTTGGTATCGCAATGAGTTTTGTCCTGAGTCGATTTCGTTTCTTAAGTCAACTTGTGACACCACTTGCAATTTCATTAAATGCAATCCCGATTTTTGTACTCGTCGCCGTTCTCAATAATATGTATTCAATCACGAGCGAAATTCCACGGCGGTTCATGGTCACGCTTGTTGTCTACTTCATTGTTCTAGTAAATGTTGCGAGGGGATTAACGCAAGTGCGCTCAATCCATGTTGAATTAATGCGCAGTTATGCTGCAAGTGATTTGGCGATCTTGCGTAAGGTTCGTGTGCCAAATGCAATCCCATACTTGTTTACTGCCCTAAAAGTCGCTGCCCCGGCCTCGGTGATTACAGCCTTTGTCAGCGAATACTTTGGTGGCTCTCAGAATGGTCTCGGCAGTCGGATTACGAGCAATATCGCAAATTCTAAGAACGCCGCAGCATGGGCCTACGTTTTGGGCGCTTGCCTACTTGGGCTAGCGTTCTACACAGTCTCCATTATTTTGGAGAGTCTGACTCGAAGGGGTCAGAGTAAATAACAACAAATGCGGGATCAAACCCGGGGGAGAAATAAATGAAAACAAAATCATTAAGGATTGCCTTAGCTGGCGTCGCGGTGATGTCGTTGATTGCTGGCGCCTGTGGCGGTAGCGACGGTGCAGCAACCGAAGAAGCAGTAACCGAAGAAACAGCAGCACCAGCTGCAGAGTGTGTGACTCCAACACCAGTGAAGTTGCAACTTCAATGGTTCACTCAGGCACAGTTCGCTGGTTATTATGCAGCACAAGATCAGGGCTTTTACACCGAGCAATGTCTTGATGTAACAATCTTGGAAGGCGCTGTAGACATTTCACCACAAACAGTTCTTGCTAACGGCGAAGCCGACTTTGCAATTTCGTGGGTTTCGAAAGCCTTAGCAAGCCGTGAAGGTGGAGCAGACATTGTGAATATTGC
>CAMCUE010000052.1 GCA_945878705.1 Ferrithrix thermotolerans DSM 19514
AATAATTGGCTTGCTAAGACTTAATGGTCGATCGAAATTCTCAAATGAATTTATGCAGTTATTAGATCCAAAGATTGAAATTAAGTTTGAAGATCAAACCCTCAGATTTCGAACGGGGAATGGCCGTCTTTTGTGGCGCGCAAGAACCATTCTGACCGAAGAACCGCTAATGATTAATTGGATTCAATCTCTGAGCAGTGACGACATCGTTCTAGATATCGGCTCAAATGTAGGAATGTATGCAGTTCCGATCGCTAAAAAGGTTCAAACCGTTTATGCGTGTGAACTTGATCCGCTGAATATCGCAATTTTAAAGGAAAATCTATACCTCAACTCTGTTGTGGATAATGTCATCATTTTGCCGTTTGCTTGTGGCGGGTCTGCAGAAATCGTCAATGTCAAGTTTCGCGACCTCGCTTACGGGGATGCACTACAACTGATTGACGGTGGAGACCCGCAAGATACTCGATTTGGATCTAGGACTCATTCATCAAGCGTCATTCAGTTTTCGTTAGATGAGCTATTTGCTCAGCTCAAATTAAGACTGCCAAACAAAATCAAAATTGATGTTGATGGTAATGAGCACACAGTTTTGCAGGGCACAAAGAGGCTGATCTCTGGTGCAAGTGAGATTTATTTTGAAGATTCTATGTCCGAAGCTTGTCGCGAAGTAACCGACTACTTAATGAGCTCAGGCTTTCATGAATTTGAAAGTCTGAATATGATCTCAAAAAATAATAAGAACGAGATCACCGGGGTCAATAGAATCTTTAAGAAATGATTTTAATCAAAACAAGAATGACAGTTTTATGAGTTTGCGATCGGTTGAGTTGTGGCGTGGTGAGATTGATCTTGTTGCGCCGTTTCGAACTTCTTTTGGTACTGAATCTTCGCGCGAGTTGCTGTACGTGCGTGCCGTCGGCGACAGCCACTCGGGTTGGGGAGAATGTGTCGCCATGGTTGAACCCAATTATTCATCCGAGTATCTCGAGAACTGTGTTCAGGTAATTTCACGTTTTCTCGTGCCACTTTTGAACGGAGACTCGTCTGCTGATGACTTTATTCTTAGAGCTGCGCCCATCAGAGGAAATTACATGTCAAAGGCGTGTGTTGAAGCAGCATTGCTTGATCTCACGTTACGCGAACAAAATTTATCATTAGCAAAGTTTCTTGGAGCAACCAGATCTCGTGTGGCCTCGGGTGTCTCGGTAGGTATTCAGAACAACCTCGACGATTTGGTACAAGTAGTTGGTGAGTACATTGCGTTGGGATATTTGCGCGTGAAATTAAAGATCGAACCAGATTTAGACATCGAACTCGTGAGAACAATCCGCAAAGAATTTGGCGATGATCTAATACTGCAGGTCGATGCCAATGCGGCGTACACGATTTCTGACGCTAATCATTTAAAGCAACTTGATGCATTCAAACTGCTATTAATTGAGCAACCACTACCAGAAGACGATCTTGCTGGGCACATTGAACTCAGTCGAATAATTAACACGCCAGTTTGTCTTGACGAGTCTGTGACTTCACTTGACACTGCTCGCGGGGCACTAGATCTAAAGGCTTGTTCGGTGATCAATATCAAACCAGGTCGCGTTGGTGGTTACCTCGAGGCGAAAAAAATTCACGACTTGTGTTTCTCACGAGGGGTTCCAGTGTGGTGCGGTGGAATGCTTGAAACGGGAGTTGGTCGGGCAGCCAATTTGGCACTCGCGGCATTGCCTGGTTTTACTCTGCCTGGAGATATTTCGGCTTCATCGCGTTACTTCACCAAAGACATTACGAAACCTTTTATTCTCGAAGATGGACACATCTCGGTGCCGAACACAGTCGGTATCGGCGTTGAACCATTGCCAGAGATGCTCGAGAAATTTAGGAGAGTGGCAGTTTTCAAAATCGTAAATAGTTAATTTCTAAATATCTAGCGTGATCACGATGTTGGTTTCAGGAAGTTTGTTTCTTCGTTTAATTGCAGAGCCGACAGAGTTATAAATAGAAAATAATCGGTAAGTGATTCCGTATCGCTTGGCGATCGCCTTGCGAACAGCAACGGCTTCGCGGCCAACGACAAGGCGTGCAATGCCAGAGTATTTAGTTGCGCCAGATTCAATGTTCCCCTTAATGTCGCAAACTTGCACCCCAATATTTTGGTTTGGGCGAATTCGTTTAACTTTTCCAGCGTTGGTTTCGGTGATAATGGCGAAAGTATTGGGATTTTCACCAAACTTTGCAAACCACACGGCGGTATGAACAGGTGCGCCTGATTTGCGAAATGTGATCAGCGAAATATATTTGTTCTGACTTAAATCGTTATGCATGGCACACCTCATTAAAAAATTTATCGCATTTTTATGGTACTGGTGGGAACTTTGTCGTATCCGAAGTAATTATTCCTACTAAAAACGCTCGTGAAAAGTCATTCTGCGAGATATCCGCACCAATCAAATTTGCACCAGTCAAATTTGTGCTTGTCAGATTAGCAAGAACTAAGACAGCACCACGCATATTTGTATTTTCGAGATTGGCGCTTGTCAGATTTGTATTTATCAAGTCAGCGTTAGTCAAATCAGCTAGTCGTAAATTCGCGCCAGTCAGATTGGCATTTGTTAATACTGAAGCCGAAAGCCAAGCCCGAGACAGTTTCGCGCCAGTTAAATTCGCACCTGTCAAGTTCGCATTTCGCAGATTGGCAAGTGTCAGATTCGCGCCTGATAAGTTCGCGTTAGTTAAATTAGCAAACGACAAATCTGCACGTCCGAGATTTGCGCCAGTGAGATTTGCGCCTACTAAATTTGACCAAGACAAAGATAACTTAGTTAATTTTGCATTTGAAAGATCTGCTTGCGCCAAATCGGCACCCGGTTTAATTTTGTATCCCTTGACAACTTTTGAGGCATCACTTGGGGCACAACCAGTTAATGAAAGCAAACAAGTGAAACAAGCCAACGCAGTCAGAGCCCGTAAACCAAAACTGTTTATCGTTCGACTAATTTTCATAAATTCCTAAATCGAATATTGACCGAGCAAAAAACTTCTTCAATAATTGTCGGGGAGGGGGGACTTGAACCCCCGGCCTCCTGGTCCCAAACCAGGCACGCTACCAACTGCGCCACTCCCCGGACTGAGTAATGCTACCGACTTACAAGCCCACGAACTGTCGTCAACAAATGTTTCACGTCTTCACTATCCACATATCTCGCAATGCCTGCCCGCACGACTCCACCACTATTTGTAAGACCCAGTCGCTCAACTATCTCCAGTGCATACGAATCTCCCGACCAAACTGCAATTTTTTTCGCCGCGAGTTCCTGGGCAACGCGATCCGTTGTCATCGAATCAACAGTGAACGAGACAGTTGGGGCGCGAGAAGCTAAATCATGCGGACCCCACACTGTGATTCCAGGTGTGTCTAGCAATCCTTCTAGTAGCGGCGCGAACAAGTCGCCTTCGATTTTGGCGAGTTGTTGCATATCTTCTTCAATTAGAAATCGCGCGGCTGCCTGAACCGCAGCGATACTTTCAAAATTCGGTGTACCTGTTTCGAATTTGCGCGGCCCCGTTTCACTTGCAGCACGAACTTTGGCGATCGGCAACGAATTCAGTAACTGTGGTTCGATATACATCACTCCAGCATGAGGTCCGTACCACTTATAAGGGGATGTAGCCAGGACATCGCATCCAAGTTCGCGGATATTTATCTGCTTGTGTGGGGCAAGTGCGACGGCATCTACAAAAACTCTTGCCCCGTGTTTGTGAGCGATAGCAATCACAGTCTCTAAGTCAGGCATTGTGCCGATTAAATTTGACGCACCTGTTACAGCAACCCATTTAGTGCGATCGTCAACTAATTTTTCAAAAGCGTTCATGTCGAGTCGACCAGTTTTAATATCAAACGGTGTCAAAACATGCTCAGCGCCCGACAGCTCGCAAGCAATTCTCCACGGCGAAACATTTGCTTCGTGGTCTAGTTGTGTTCCAACTATGCGATCGCCACTTGTTAAAGTTTTTGCAACCGCGCGCGTAAAAGCCATCGTCATTGTTGTCATATTCGCGCCCAGACAAATTCCAGAAGCGTCTGCGCCGAGAAATTCTCCAACGACAGTTCGAGTCGAAGCGATCAAAGCATCACAAGCATCGGCAGCAGGAAAGAAACCGCCAGTGTTGGCATTAGATCCATTCGCGGCCCAGTCGGCCATTGCATTTATCGCAACATCCACCATCTGCGTTCCTGCAGGTCCATCAAAACGAGACCAACCGTCTCTGACACCAGGAAAGTGATGGCGCAGTGAATTACTTTGCGCGTTTGGCAATTTTGGCCAGACGCTTTGCTGTTTTACCAACGGGCTCAATACTTCTTTGGTCCAGGTCACCAACTTCAATGCCATTGGAAAAACGCACGCGATATCGCAACCAGTTGAATCCGTTTGCCAAAATTACTTTGCCCTCGCTGCCAACAGTTACGCCCGTAAGGTCAACAGTCGAGCGCACAGTGTCGCCCATACTCAGGTCAAGTTGATTGGCATGCGGATTTGCTAGAGCATGAGGTTTCCAGCTTTGTGGGGCAGAGGTAGGTGAGTTAGAAGACATAGTCACAGTTTGCCACAGATACACTGCTCGGCACTGTGAAAACGACAATCGAAGCCCTAGATGGCAATAAAATTAAACTTTCAATTGAAGTTGACGAGATCGAATTTGAGCGCTATTTAGATGGTGCTTTTAAAAAAATCTCAACTCAAGTCCGAATTCCTGGGTTCCGTCAGGGCAAGGCGCCGCGGAAACTTATTGAAGCCCAAATTGGCGTCGAAGCCGCAAGGTCACAAGCAATTGAAGATGCGATTCCAGCGTCACTTGCACTCGCAGTTCGTGAACATGATCTAGACATCATCGCCACACCAGAAGTAAATCTCACTAGTGGACAAGAGAATGGCAATGTTTCATTTGACGCAACATGTGAAGTTCGCCCAGTTGTTAAAGTTGCTGGCTACAAAGGTCTGCGCGTTGAACTGCCAGCATTAATTGCAAGCGATGCCGATATCGAAGAAGTTGTAACTTACGAGCGCAAACGCCACGCAACACTTGTGGATGTTGATCGGCCAGCAAAAATTGACGATCAAGTCACACTCGACCTCGTTGGCTCGCGCGACGGCGAACCATTGCCAGGGTTGAACGTTGATGACTGGCTTTATGAGGTTGGTAAAAATTGGGTTGCAGAAGATTTTGACAAAAATATCATTGGATCAACAACTGGTCAGAAGCTTGAATTCACTTCGCTGCCCTCAGGTATGACCGAGACCGCAGACTTTGTTGTCGATGTTAAAAAAATTCAAGAGCAGGTACTCCCAGAACTCAACAACGAATGGGTCGCAGAGCATCTTGCAGAGCATGATTCGATTGAAGCATGGAAGTCGGCAGTTCGAACTCGGATTGAAGAATCTCGTCTGAATCAAGTTCGCAACACGGTTGTCGAAAAGACCACCTCGTCACTTGCCGAATTAGTTGATATCGAAGCCCCAGAGGCAATGGTTTCAAGTGACCTGCGTGGTCGCGTGCAAAACACACTCAAACAGTTCGAACAGCAAGGCATTTCAATGGAGCAGTGGTTGTCGATTACTCAACAAACTGCCGAGCAATTTGTAGATGCACTCAAAGAGCAGTCAAACCTCGCCGTGAAGGTTGACATTGCATTGCGCGCGGTTGCACTCGCAGAAAATCTGGAAGCCAGTGAAGACGACCTTGAAAATCAGTTTGAACGAATTGCCACACAAGTCAAGAAGAAGCCAGCAGCGATTCGAAAGGCCTACGACAGTAACGACGCAATCGCAGACTTGCGCGCACAAATTTCAAAGTCGAAAGCAATTGACTGGTTGTTGCACAATTCGAAATTCGTTGATGACCAAGGCAATGAAATCGCCACGGACATGGTTTTAGGTGATCACAACCACGACGAAATTGCCATATCGGAGCCAGAGTCCGAATCAGATCACGATCACGCAGATCACGACTAGTTGACTGATTGAGGGTCAGCACCAACGCAGTTGCTGCGGTGTTTCAGGCCAAATAATCATTTCTATTAGCGCTTTAGTGAAAATCTCTCATAATTTGCCACTTGTAAAGCCGACATACCTAGGCCTACACGAACTAGCGTTATTGCTCAGAGAATAGTCAGTGTCGAGGCAATTTAATCCAAAGTATTAGAGGTATTTTTCGTGGATTTTGGTCAAAACTATTACGTGCCAAGCGTTACCGAAACGACAAGCCGTGGTGAGCGTACGTACGACCTTTACAGTCGTCTACTCAAAGAAAACATCATCATTCTTGGCACGCCAATTGACGACACGATCGCAAATTTGGTCTGTGCTCAATTGATTCACCTTGAAAGCGAAAACCCGGACAAAGACATCAATATCTATATCAATAGTCCGGGCGGAGACATCTCGGCCCTGTTCGCAATCTACGACACAAGGCAGTTCATCAAAAACGACATTGCCACAATCTGTTTAGGACAGGCAGCTTCAGCCGCAGCAGTACTTCTTGCAGCCGGCACAAAAGGCAAGCGACTCGCATTGCCTCATTCCCGAGTTCTATTGCATCAGCCATATGCGCAAGTTGGCTACGCACAGGTGACAGACCTTGAACTTGCGGCCCGTGAGATTTTGCGGATGCGTGAAATTCTTGAAGAGATCCTCTCGCAACACACGGGTCAACCAATTGATCGCGTGCACAAAGATACTGATCGCGATTTCGTGATGGAGGCTCAAGCCGCAAAGGACTACGGAATTATCGATGAAGTTATTTCAACTAGAGCATTTGCGGATCGTTCAGGACCAATTCGTTGAAAATTAAAGTGAGGCGCTAATGGCAAAGTTTGGAGACTCAGCAGAACTCGTTAAATGTTCTTTTTGCGGTAAGTCGCAAAAGCAGGTCAAAAAGCTAATTGCTGGTCCTGGCGTCTATGTTTGCAATGAGTGCATTGATCTTTGTAACGAGATAATCGATGAAGAGTTAAAAGATCAAACAGAAGTAAGTCTCGAAAAACTTCCTAATCCTCGTGAGATTCGTGCGTTTCTGGATGAATATGTAGTCGGTCAAGAGACTGCAAAGAAAGTGCTTGCGGTGGCGGTTTTCAATCACTACCGACGAATTCAATATAAGCAAAGTGCGTCTACGCGCCGCGACGATATCGAGCTTTCGAAGAGCAACATCATGTTGCTCGGTCCAACCGGTTGTGGAAAAACACACATGGCGCAGACACTTGCTCGACTGCTGAATGTGCCATTCGCGATTGCTGACGCCACTGCACTAACTGAGGCGGGCTATGTCGGAGAAGATGTTGAAAATATTTTATTGAAACTTCTTCAGGCAGCCGACTTTGATGTCAAGAAAGCAGAATCCGGAATTGTGTACATCGATGAAATTGACAAAGTCGCCCGCAAAAGCGAAAACCCTTCAATCACACGAGATGTTTCGGGAGAAGGAGTTCAGCAAGCGCTACTTAAAATTTTAGAAGGAACAGTTGCATCCGTGCCACCTCAAGGTGGACGCAAACATCCTCACCAAGAATTTATTCAGATTGATACGACGAATGTGTTATTTATATGTGGCGGTGCATTTGCAGGC
>CAMCUE010000053.1 GCA_945878705.1 Ferrithrix thermotolerans DSM 19514
ACTAAGCCTTGTGTGTCAAACTGGGTCAATGCAGTCGGGGAGTGTGAAGCCGAAACTGAATTCTGTGACAGAGAAATCTCCAGTGGTTGAACTTGCAAACATAAGCAAGAGTTTTCCTGGGGTAATTGCGAATCGTGATATCTCGATGCAGATTGATCGTGCCACGATCCATGCCATCGTTGGAGAAAACGGGGCCGGTAAGTCGACTCTGATGAAGATTCTTTACGGTCTTCATCAGCCAGATTCAGGGACTATTGCGATCAATGGAGTAGTCACGCAATTTAAGTCGCCAAGCGAGGCGATAGCGGCCGGTATCGGCATGGTGCACCAGCATTTTATGTTGGCAGACAATTTGACAGTCCTTGAAAACATCATTCTTGGTTACGAACCAACCAGTTATGGCGTGCTTTCATTAGGTGATGCCCGCAAGCGAGTCAAAGAGTTGGCAACCTCAATTGGCGTAGACCTTGATTTGGATCTGCCGATTTCAGAATTAGGAGTCGGGCAAAGGCAGCGGGTCGAAATATTGAAAGTGCTTTTTCGTGGTGCAGATATTTTGGTTTTAGATGAGCCAACGGCAGTTCTCGTACCCCAAGAAGTTGACGAGTTATTTGTCAATCTCCGGAAACTAGTTGCAAGTGGAACAACGATTTTGTTTATCTCGCACAAACTTGATGAGGTTTTATCGATTTCCGATCAGATAACGGTGATTCGCCAGGGTTCAACAGTTGCAACTGTCTCACCTAAAGAGGTGGATCGTTTGAAACTTGCCGAACTAATGGTTGGTTCTGATCTGCCAGGTCATGGAGAACGCGTGACAAAAATCGGCAAAAATATTCAGTTGTCGGCGCGTAACTTAACTGTTGTTGTTAAGGACCACAAGAATCCAGTTCAAGATTTGTCGTTTGATATTTTTGAAAGTGAGATCATCGGCATCGCCGGAGTGGACGGAAACGGTCAATTTGAACTTTGTGAGGCTCTGCTTGGATTAGTTGAAATTCAAGGCACCGTAGAGATAGGCGGCAAAGATGCGACCAACTTGAATGTTCGCGAACGACTTGATCAAGGACTCGCTTATATTCCTTTTGATCGACACCGTGAAGGTTTGATGCTTTCTGCTTCGCTTTGGGAGAACGCCCTATTAGGTCACGAAGTCTCGCTTTCTCGTGGCCCGATGATTGATTTTGATGCCGCAAAAGAGTCGTGCCGAAAAATAATTGAACAGTTTGGGGTGATGACGCCAAATGAACTGGTGCCAGCGTTCGTGTTGTCGGGTGGCAATCAACAAAAACTTGTCGTAGGTCGCAATCTTGCAAAGGCCCCCAAAGTGCTGATTGCTGCTCACCCCACTCGTGGCATAGATGTGGGTGCGCAGGCCGCAGTCTGGGAGGAGATCCGCCGTTCGCGTGACGCTGGCATGTCGGTTTTGCTTGTGTCTGCTGATCTTGAAGAAGTTTTGGGTCTCTCCGACAGAATTCTCGTGATGTTTGACGGCAAAATTTCGGCAGAACTTGACCCGAAGAAAGCCACTCCACAAATTCTTGGAAAATATATGACTGGTGCGCAGTGACACAACAACTTGCTTCTCAGCGTAATTTCGACTCAATGCGCAAGTCGCTAAACACTCTGGGCAGTTCTGTTGGTGCAATAATTCTCGCTCTAGTTATTTGTGGTGTGCTTTTGCTGGTTACTGGCAAAGATCCTTTCGCGGCATATGGAAAAATTCTAGAAACAGGACTAACCGGCGAGAAACTGCTTGAAATGTTGAAACGAGCGACGCCTCTGATCTTTAGCGCGATCGCGGTTGCGATTGGCTTCAAGATGAATCTTTTTAACATCGGTGTCGAAGGACAGTACTTATTTGCCGCGCTCATCGCTGCTGAAGCGGGTACCCATGTTTCTTTGCCAGCTCCTGTGCACGTTTTGTTTATTTTGGTGGTGGCAATGGTTTCGGGTGCTGCCTGGGCAAGCATTGCAGCAATTTTAAAAATCACTCGTGGGATTAACGAAGTGATTTCAACGATCATGCTTAACTACATCGCCTTGTCGTTTATTCAGTGGATTTTCGAAACTTTCTTTCGGGATGATTCTGACGGTGGTTTGAATGTTAAAACCACGGAAATCGCCCCGAGTGGGCGAATGCCAGATTTAGTTGACGATCGACTTAACGGAATGTTCATTGTCGCATTATTCGCTGCTTTTCTGTATTGGGTTGTCGTGTTTAGAAGTCGTTTTGGTTTTCAACTTCGGGCAAGTGGTCTCAACCCGATTGCGGCGCGCACTGCGGGTATCCCAGCCAAACAAATGATTTTATTTGCCCTTGTGCTGTCGGGCGCAGTCGCTGGTCTGGTTGCAATGCCATCGGTGATTGGTGATGTGTATGCGTATGGGCCGTCATCAACTCCGACGCAGTTTGGTTTCGCGGGAATCACAGTTGCTTTATTAGGTCGCAACCATCCACTAGGAATTATCGTCGCGGCGATGTTGTTTGGATTTTTGGATTCAACATCGGCGGTCCTTCAGCTTTCTGAAATACCGAGTTCAATTGTCAAAGTCATTCAAGCGATCATTGTGCTCGTTGTAGTTATCGTCAACGAGTCTTCGTCAAGGCGCTATAACCGAAAAACTGCCGAGCGAGCCGCCATGGCGCTAAAAAGTTTGGATGTAACGCAATGACCCAATCAAAAAATTTGAGATTATTGATTTTAATATTTGGCGCGTTGGCGATTATCTCGTCCGTTCGTTTATGGACAGCTCAAGACGCATTGACATCTTCGGGCACTATTGGCACGGCGCTGCGATTGACTGTGCCGATTCTTCTCGCGGGAATGGCTGGTCTTTGGGCCGAACGCTGCGGAGTTTTAAACATTGGTATTGAAGGCATGATGATTTTCGGAACATGGGCGGGCGCCTGGGGTGCATGGCAATTTGGGCCATGGGTTGGATTGCTTTTCGCAATATTGGGTGGCATGTTTGGAGGATTGGTTCACGCCGTCGCCACGGTTCGTTTCAATATTGATCAAGTTATTTCGGGTGTTGTCATCAATTTATTCGCATTCTTCGGGGTGCGATATCTAAGTGAACTTGTTTATGTCGGCAAGAAAGGTGGAGGAATTAGCCAATCCCCTCCACAGAAGTGGGCCCTTCCGAGATTTAATTTGCCGATACTTTCAGGTGGAGATATTGCTGGTTGGAAGTCGCCAGATTTCTTGGGGTGGTTGGAGTTGCAAAGATGGTTCATCCTCGGCGACCTCGGCGGAATTGGTCGGGGTTTGACTCACAGTATTTCTTGGGCAACAGTGATAGCGGTAGTCGTCGTTCCGGTTTCGACTTGGGTTTTATGGCGCACGCGTTTTGGTTTGCGTCTGCGGTCTTCAGGAGAATCACCAGTTGCTGCTGAGAGTCTTGGCGTCAATGTGATTCGACTGCGATATTACGGATTATTGATTAGTGGTGGTCTCGCCGGTCTAGCAGGTGGCACTCTTTCGATTGTCGCCTCTTCTTATTATCGCCAAGGCCAAACTGCAGGTCGCGGATTTATCGGACTCGCAACAATGATTTTCGGAAACTGGCGTCCAAGTGGAATCATGACTGGCGCCATGTTGTTTGGCTACGCCGAAGGTGTGAAGCTCGTCGCATCAGACTCAATCACCGCTTCGTTCTTGTTTATTGCCGCCATTTCTGTAATGTTTTTTATCTACGCCATTATTCGACGCAAGCGGATGCAAGTGTTGATCGCTCTAGTGGCTTTTTGTCTTTCAGCAATTGCGTATCGAACCGTTGACACGGTTCCTGAATCATTGACACAGTCTCTGCCATATGTTGTGACGCTTATTGTTTTGGCTACAGCAAATCAAAGGTTGCGACCACCGGCAATGGCAGGTGTGCCGTTTCGACCCGGCGAGCCACACTAAAACTTTCGGCGAAGTGTTATTTGCCTTTGGGGCGAAACGTAACAAGACCGTTTGTCAGTTCAAGTCTTGGGCCGTTAATTAGGTCGATGCAGTAGGGCACTGCAGGCATCACTGCGTCGAGACATTCGGCTATTGAGGATGGTTTGCCTGGCAAATTAATAATCAGCGCACCACCACGAATGCCGGCAGTTTGACGAGACAGGATCGCAGTCGGCACAACTTTCAGCGAAGTCGTACGCATCAACTCGCCAAAGCCTGGCATCATCTTTTCGCAGACTTGCTCTGTTGCTTCGGGCGTGATATCGCGCACTGCTGGCCCTGTGCCACCAGTTGTGACGATGAGGCAACACTTTTCGACGTCAGCGAGTTCGCACAATGCTGCTGTGATTAAGTTAATTTCGTCGGCGATGACTCTGGCGACAGGTTGCCACGTGTTTGAGAGATGTTTGGTGAAGTATTCGTGAATTGCCGGGCCGCCTAGATCTTGATAGACACCTGCTGAAGCGCGGTCAGAAACTGTGACGATACCTATTTTCGCGATTTGTGTGTTCGCTGAATTATTGTCAGTCATCAACTATTACCAGAACAGATTTTGTGGATCGTTATATTTTTTGCCAAAAGATGCGTTACGAACTATTGACTTATAAATCTGTCGCCAGCCGAAGCGAAAACCAGTCAGCGACCTTGCGGTAAACGAAACTGCTTGCAATCGTTCAATTGATGCACGAAAACCCCGCAGCATCGCCGTTTCAGTAGCGCTCAACACCAGTGGTTCAATCGTCGCAGGAAACGCGAGAGTCTCAAATTTGAACGATTCGTAATCCATCGCATATACAGCCTGCAGACGGTTGGCAGTATGTTGATCGCAAACCTGTTCAAGTTTGATTCCAAAGCCAACATTGTGTCGCTCGAGAGTTAGTGCAGTGCCAGCGCGACGATTTACCTCGTCGACCAGTGTTTGCATTTCAGATGATTGCTCAACGCGAACTTTCATGTTGTAGTTGAACTTGTCGGGGTGAACAATGTGTGACTGCGGCAAAAAATGATGATCATCCATAAACTCATTTGTTTGCTCAGAGATCATTTTGGCAAACAACGCAAAACTTTCAGTGATGTTGACACGGCCGTCAACTAGTTGATCTTGGCAAAGGTCAATTGCCGTTTCTGGTGTACCTGGCGCTCGCGAAAAAATGCGGTTTTCCCATGCCGAGTAAGCACGAGTCAGTGGGTCGCGAGTCGCATAAACCCGCAACCAGTCTGGTGAGTGCAGAACTTCATCAATCTGTTTTGCGTTCATGTCAATTAATTTTGTAAGTCCACTTACACCGAGTTCATGAATTGTTTGCGAACGGGCCATGTGTGGGCTGATCAAGCGATCAAGTCGCGACTGGTCGTATGAGCCGCTGGCCTTGGCGAGCAACATTTTGATGCTGCTACAAGCAACTTTGGTAGTCGGGCAGTACATAATTTTCAAACTTGGTGCGACGAGCAAAAAGCCGGCAAATGGTTTGAGAGGAAAATCTTTATCGCTGACCATAGTTATTGCATCACTTTCATGCACCAGCTTTAACGAGAAGTTTGTCTAGTATCATCGCGACCGATTGTTGCAGTGTTTCGTTGTTTGCGCCGACGACTACATCAGGCGACTTCGGAACTTCATACGGGCTATCTACGCCACTTAGCCCCGTCATGTCTCCGCTACGAACCTTGGCGTACAAGCCCTTTGTGTCGCGCCGTTCGCACTCTTCAAGTGATGTTGCGACATGAACTTCAATGAATTTCAAGTTGCGGTCTTCGTGAATTTTGCGCGCGTGTGCACGTGAGGTTATAAACGGTGAGATGATCGGTACTATTGCGACCGTGCCTGAGTCGGCAAACAAACAAGCGACTTCGGCTATCCGTCGAATGTTTTCAGTGCGTTCGTCATCGCTGAAGCCAAGATCTGAGTTCAGTCCGTGGCGACCATTATCGGCATCCAGAATGTATGAAAGCCGACTTGTGTTTAAGAGTTCTCGCGCGAGTCCGTTTGCAATCGTCGACTTTCCCGAACCAGAGAATCCAGTTAACCAAACGGTTGCACCAACGAGTCCATGTCTGTTCCAGCGTTGTGCTCTGGTCACACCTGGTTCGTGCCATACAGGTTGGTTCATTTTGCTTCTCTCACTAGTAAATACAAGTTTAGGATCGTGGCGAGAGCAACATACCAGCAGCGACAGTTTGCCCAGACGATTCATCAACAAGAATAAATGAGCCAGTTGTGCGGTTCTGATGGTAGTCATCAAAGAACAATGGACTCGTGGTGTGTAATGTGACGCGACCAATCTCGTTGAACTTCAAGTCTTTGATATCTGTCTCACGATGCAGATTTGAGATATCTAGTCGATACAAGACATTTGAAACTTTTCCACGTGCAAGTTTTGTTGTGTGCTTGACCGTATAAATCTTGTCTAGTTGCAGAGGCGCAGCGTCATCCATCCAACACAGCATCGCCTCTAGTTCTTGAGATGTTCTTGGACGATTGTTTGGTCGACACAGCATGTCGCCGCGAGTTATTGAAAGATCATCTTTCAATAAAACAGTGACGGCCTGACCAGGTTCGGCTTGGTCAACCGGCCCATCTGGTGAGTCAATGCCAGTGATCGTGCTGGTTAAGCCCGAAGGCAAAACCATGATGTCATCGCCGACTCGCAACATGCCACCGGCAACTCGTCCTGCATATCCGCGGTAGTCAGGTGTGTCAGCGCGTTGTGGTCGAATGACGTATTGCACTGGAAACCTTGTATCAATTCGGTTGTCGTCGCTGGCAATATAAATATTTTCAAGATGATGCAACAGCGTCGGTCCTTCAAACCATGACATGTTTGCTGAACGGCTGACCACATTGTCGCCAGCGAGTGCGCTAATCGGTAAAAAAGTTACATCGTGCAAATCAAGACGCGACGCAAAAGTTTCAAACTCTTCACGGATCTTGTCAAAAACTGATTGATCGTATTCGACGAGATCCATTTTGTTGATACAAATAACTAAGTGAGGCACGCCAAGCAAAGAAACAAGCAAACTGTGGCGACGAGTTTGTTCAACAACACCGGTGCGCGCGTCAACGAGAACGATCGCCAGATCAGCATTTGAAGCACCTGTGATCATATTTCGTGTGTACTGAATGTGGCCGGGGCAGTCGGCGATTATGAAACTGCGCTTGGGTGTTGCGAAGTAGCGATATGCAACATCAATTGTGATGCCTTGCTCGCGTTCGGCGCGCAAGCCGTCAGTTAGAAGCGACAAGTCAACATAGTCATCGCCACGGCGCTTGCTTACTGCTTCAATGTGTTCTAGTTGATCTTCGAAAATACTTTTTGAGTCGTAAAGCAGACGACCGATCAAAGTTGATTTACCGTCGTCAACTGAACCGACGGTTGCAAAATGCAAGCGCTCCATTAGAAGTATCCCGTTCGCTTACGATCTTCCATCCCGGCTTCCGAAATCCTGTCATCGGCGCGAGTTGCGCCACGCTCAGTGATGCGAGCAACTGAGGTCTCTGCGATCACTTGTTCAATCGTCGCCGCACTTGACTCAATTGCCGCGGTACAAGTTGCATCTCCAACAGTACGAAACCTCACGAGTTCTTCGGATACTGTTTCACCTTCTTCGGGCTGT
>CAMCUE010000054.1 GCA_945878705.1 Ferrithrix thermotolerans DSM 19514
GTGCCAGTAAGTCTTGGTATGAAAGCGTTAGCGGTGTTTTAACCATTCCACCTATATTGAGTTTCCAAGTTTTGATGTCAATGCGCGGCAGCGACAACGCAGTGTCTATGCGATAGAAATCTTTATTTGGAGTAATAAATGGCGTCTCAGCAAATATTTGTGTGCCAGCCGGAGACTTTGTCGCAGCCAAACCGTTGCCCGCACTAATTTTTGGCAGTGAATCTGGTGCTGCTTGACGGATTTCTGAGATCTTTTTATTTTCGAGCCTGCTCGCGATCGCACCGAATATCGCAGAGATCAATACGGTCTTAGTAGCAGTTGAGATAAACCGACGACGATCCCATCCAAGTGGTGCGCGCGATTCGCTCGGATAGGCAATGGGGAGATCGTATTTCGTAATAGTTTTAATTAATTTGTTGAGTAATCGAGATCCAAATATGGCTCCGAGCAAAGAAGGAACTAGCGCCAGTGCCGATTGCGATGGTCGCGCTGCCGAAATTAATCCGCCAAAAATACCAAAACTTGCGATGATCCTGACGCCAGTGACACGTTTATGCCGCGCAAGTAGGCCGGCAAAAAGTGCGAGACACGAGATAGAAAGCAGCATTCCGATTTTTAGAACTGCTTTGTCGTTCGTGCCAAATGCTTGTATTGCTAGGTTTTTTAGCCACTTCGGAGTGTGGTCAATGAACTCGCTACCGACTGCGTTCAGAGGTGTAACAACATCAAGTAATACAGCGATAAAAGTGCCAACGCAGACAGCGAAAAAAGCCGAAATCAGACCCGCAACAGGTGCTGTCCAATTTGGTGCTGGGAAACTTTGTTTTTGCGGGGCCGATGGGTCAGTCTCGGGTTGAAAAACAATGCTGCTAGGGGTTTTGTTAAAAATGTTTATATAGCGAAGCATAGTTAGTTGGCGATTGATTAGCCGAGGGATATCGTGCAGTCAGTGAATACTTTTGCAATCGCCGCCCATCACAATCATCACGTGCATCACGTGACACGACGGGCTCACTTGTAACGCTTCAAAATTAATTTTCGAAGTTCAGCCCGTCGGTTCATCCGGCGGGTTTTTTATTTGTACCCATAACTATTGAGGAGGAATTTAGTGACAATAGAAAAACTACAAGAAATTGATTTTGAGAAGCTAGATGGATTAGTACCAGCAGTCATTCAAGATTCGAAGACTCGCCAAGTATTGATGCTTGGGTTCATGAACAATCAAGCTCTTGCGATGACGCGTGAGACGGGTTCTGTTGTGTTCTTTAGTCGGTCACGAAATCGCATCTGGCTAAAAGGCGAATCATCTGGGCACAAACTAAATGTTGTATCAATTTCAACAGATTGTGATCGTGACACGCTGCTGATTTTGGTCGAGCCGATTGGGCCTGGCGTATGTCACGAAGGTTATGAGAGTTGCTTCTTTCGCACTTGGCAAGACGATCAATGGCAAATTAATTCCGAGAAAGTGTTTTCACCCGAAACCGTATATGGAGCAAAATCATGAGCGATAAAACAAGCAAGCCAACTAGCAAGCCAATACTGAAACTTGGCATCCCGAAGGGAAGTTTGGAGTCTGCGACGATTGATTTATTTCGCAGGGCTGGGTTTCAGATCACCGTGAATAGCCGTTCATATTTTCCGGCAATTGATGACCCGAATATTGAGTGCATGTTGATTCGCGCCCAAGAGATGGCGCGATATGTCGAAGATGGGGTGCTTGACGCAGGATTGACTGGCCAAGACTGGATCTCAGAAAGTGGTGCAAACGTCGAATCGGTTGCCGACTTGGTTTACGCCAAACAAAGTTTTGGTCGAGTGCGTTGGGTGCTTGCCGTTCCCGAGTCATCGTCTGTGCAGTCTGTGAAAGATCTTGAAGGCAAAGTCATCGCCACCGAACTAGTTCAAACAACTCTGCGTTATCTGCAGGCCAAAAATGTGAATGCAAAAGTTGAGTTCAGTTGGGGAGCAACTGAAGTCAAGCCTCCAATTTTGGCGGACGCAATCGTCGAAGTTACCGAGACAGGTTCATCCTTGAGGGCGAATAACTTGCGAATTGTCGAGACGGTAATTGAGTCGAATACGAAATTCATCGCCAACACAAAATCGTGGGCTGATCCGGATAAACGCGAACAGATGCTTGATATCAAGATGCTTTTAGAAGGCGCGATCAATGCAATGGGCAAAGTCGGCTTGATGCTCAACGTCGAAAGAAAAAATCTTGATGCGATTCTCGGTGTACTTCCGGCACTAAAGACACCAACGATCTCAAATCTTGCTGATGAAAACTGGTTAGCGCTGAACACAATTCTTGACGAGTCAACCGTGCGCACAATTATCCCGCGGTTGAAGGCAGCTGGGGCACACGGCATCGTTGAATATCCACTTAACAAGATTGTTGTCTGATGTTGCGAATTATTGATTTAAAAAATGCAGGCACATTGCTTGAACGCAACAACGCACGGCTCGATGAAGCATTGCAAGTTGTGGCACCGATTATTGCAGATGTGCGCAAACGGGGTGATGCGGCGTTGTTGCAGTACGCCAAACAATTCGACAATTTTGAGGGTTCAAGTTTTGAAATCGCAACCGGAGGGGAGTTATCAAGTGAACTTCTCGCAGCTGTGCAAATTGCGGCACGCAATATTCGTGCCTACGCAGAACAGCAGTTGCCAAAAAATATGAATATAACTTCAAGTGACGGACGATCACTTGGTCAAGTTGTCAGGGCGATTGACTCGGTTGGTGTTTATGTGCCGGCCGGTAGTTATCCATTGTTTTCAACATTGATGATGGCGGTAATACCTGCGCAAGTTGCCGGGGTTAAATCAATCACGGTTGTCTGCCCAAATCCAAATGCAGAAATTTTGGCTCTTGCTTCGTGGCTTGGGATAAAAACAATCTTGAAGATCGGTGGAGCACAAGCAATAGCTGCTTTGGCTTATGGCACAGAGTCAATCGCTCGGGTTACACGAATTGTTGGACCAGGAAACGCCTATGTGGCCGCTGCAAAAAAACTCGTCTCAGCTGATACTGCGATTGATTTTGTGGCAGGGCCTTCGGAGATTGCGATCGTTGCACAAACCGGAAACCCGAAGTGGATTGCTGCCGACATGTTGGCCCAGTGTGAACATGATGTAAATGCTTCGGCATTGCTGCTGACTTGCTCAAACGAGCTTGCCTTAACTGTGCAACTTGAGGTCGCACAGCAACTAGAGAGTCTTTCAACACGCAAAATCGCAGAACAGTCAATAAAAAATAATAGTGCAGTAATCATCTGCCCAACAATTGATCAAGCATTTGAATTCATTAATACTCTTGCACCTGAACATTTATCGATTGAAGAGCAAGAGTGGCTTGACAAAGTTCAAAATGCAGGCTCAATATTTATCGGCTCGTACAGTACCGAGGCTGCGGGAGACTACGCATCAGGACCAAACCATGTTTTGCCCACATCGGGTGTTGCCGCCGTGCGCGGAGGGTTATCGGCCACAGATTTTGTAAAAGTTATTTCAGTACAGCAACTTTCTTCACAAGCGCTTATAAATCTGGCTCCGAGTGTCACGACCTTGGCGCGCGCCGAAGGTCTTGAGGCTCACGCCCGGTCAATTGAAATTCGTATGACCGACAACAAGGACACGTTGGGACAGTCTGCGCAACCAGTTGTCCGATTACAGCCAAACGCAGCGGTTAAAAAAATGCGACCATATTCGCCGCCTTCGCAAGGCAGGGCAGACAAAATGCGTTTGGATTTCAACGAAAACACAGTCGGATGTTCACCAAAAGTGATTGAAGCAATATCAAAAGTAATTGATGCGAATGCAATGAGTATGTACCCCGAGTATTCGCAGGCAAAACTGAAAATTGCAGAATTTTTTAGTGTCGAACCCCAGCAACTGGTGTTTACCAATGGCACCGACGAAGCAATTTCACTGCTCGTAAACACCTTCATAGGAACTGGCCAAGAACTTGTTGTCGTGCATCCGTCCTACGCGATGTATCGCTTTTATGGTGAACTCGGTGGTGCCAAAATTACAGAAGTAAACTTCGAACGAACTGACGATCTCGGTTTTCCGCTAACAAATTTGCTTGCGGCAATCAATGAAAATACTGCTGCGATATTTTTGGCGAATCCAAATAACCCGACCGGTACGCCGATTTCGCGTGATGAGATAGTTCAAGTTTTGCAAGCCGCGCCAAATTCGGTGGTTCTGATAGATGAAGCGTATGTTGAGTTCGCTGATGTTTCAGTTTTGGAGTTAATTAAAGAGTACCCAAATCTTTTTGTCAGTCGAACATTTTCAAAGGCATACGGCATGGCAGGAATACGGTTTGGGTGTTTGTTCTCAGATGCTCGCAACATTGAATGGGTTCAAAAAACTCAATCGCCGTACAGCGTAAATGTCGTGGCAGTAGTGGCGGCGTTGGCGGCGGTCCAAGATGAAAAGTATCTGACAAATTATGTAGACGGTGTACGCGAGTCACGAAACTTTGTCGAATCCGAATTTGATCGCCTTGGAGTGAAATATTTTAGAAGTACAGGAAATTTTTTATTGTTTGATGTTGGCTCAAGAGCCACTGCAATTCGTGACCAGCTTGCGACTTGCGGCGTGTTGATAAGGGATCGAAGCTACGAGATTGCTGGTTGCGTGCGCGTGACTATCGGAACGAAACAACAGATGAAGTTATTTATCCGCGAGTTAGAGAGGGCATTATGAGAAAAGCAACAATTAAGCGTGTCACCAAAGAAACAAATATCTTGGTGCAGTTGACCATTGAAGGTAAAGGACGATACGAGATCACTACTGGCATCAGATTTTTTGATCACATGCTTGAGTTGTTTGCCAAGCACGGTGGTTTTGATCTCAAAGTAACTGCTAAGGGAGATCTTGATATTGATCAGCACCACACGGTTGAAGACGTGGGCATTGCGATTGGCCAGGCTTTCGCCAAAGCACTGGGCAAGAAAACTGGCATCAACCGTGCTGGCTATTTTGTGTTGCCGATGGACGAAACGCTTGCGGTGGTCGCTGTTGATCTAAGTGGCAGACCAGCACTTGTCTACAGTGATTTAATTCGGGCACGGCTAGTCGGTGACTTACAAACTGAGTTGCTGCACGATTTCTTTGGTGGCCTGGTTAATAGTGCTGGCGCCAATCTTCACGCCAAAGTGCTGTACGGGCGATCAACACACCACAAGGTCGAAGCAATTTTCAAGTGCTTTGCCCGAGCAATGCGTTATGCATGTTCAACAGATCTGCGCCTCAAAGATCAACTGCCGAGCACCAAAGGTTTACTGTGATCTCAGTTGTTGATTATGGCGCAGGAAATTTGCGGTCGGTGGCAAATGTATTAGATGTTTTAAGCGTCGAATTCGAGTTGGTCGTAGACGCTGAGGCGATTTTAAACGCTACAAAAATTGTGTTGCCAGGAGTTGGACATTTTGGGCAGTTGGCAAACGCTCTGGACGAATTAAATATTCGGCAAGCTCTAATTAGTCAAATTAAAAATGGCGTGCCATATCTAGGCATTTGTCTCGGAATGCAGATTCTTTTTGCCGAAAGCGAAGAAGCACCCAATGCAAAAGGCTTAGGAATCCTGCCAGGCAGCGTGAGCAAGTTCGAGATGGCTGATCGAAATGTTCATATGGGATGGAACACGCTTGAAGCGAAGGCGCAATCGAAATTGTTTGCTTCATCTGGTGACGATCGAGCCAGCGAAGGCCAACTTTTTGCCTATTATGCACATAGTTATTTTTGTCCAGTTGTTGACGAGACAGTGTTTATAACAAGTTACGGAGACCATTTCTCGGCTGTTATCGAGAAGTCAAATATTTTTGCAGTTCAATTTCATCCAGAGAAATCCGGCGATCTTGGTCGTCGTGTAATTCGGAATTTTGTGAGCATTTAAATGTTGGCTAAACGGATAATCGCGTGTCTTGACGTGGCTGATGGGCGTGTTGTGAAAGGCGTCAATTTTCTTGAACTTCGCGATGCCGGTGACCCAGTTGAACTCGCCGCTCGCTATAACTCGCAAGGAGTCGACGAACTTGTCTTTCTAGATGTTGCAGCGACGAAAGAAAATCGAAACACAATGATTGATCTCGTTGCGCGAACTGCGCGCGAGGTTTTTATTCCATTAACTGTTGGTGGAGGAATTCGCAGCGTTGATGATGCACGAAAAGTGCTGCATGCTGGTGCCGACAAAGTCAGCATAAATAGTGCTGCAGTTTGGCGGCCAGATTTGATCAGCGAACTGAGTCAAGAATTTGGTTCACAGGCGGTTGTACTTGCGATCGATGCGCGTCGCGATGGCGAAATGTGGCAGGTGCACACAAAAGGCGGTCAACAGTCAGAGCAACTAGATGTTGTTGAATGGGCAGTTCTTGGCGAGAAACTTGGTGCAGGAGAGATTTTGTTGACATCTATGGACGCCGATGGAGTACAGCATGGCTTTGATCAGTTGCTTACAAAAACAGTTCGCGATTCAGTACGAATACCAGTAATCGCTTCGGGTGGCGCAGGTAGACCAGAAGATTTTGCAAAAATTCTTGTCGACGCAGATGCGGCACTGGCCGCTTCGGTGTTTCACTATGGTGCGCTGACAATCAGCGATGTAAAAAAATGTGTTGCTCAAGCAGGATTCGTGGTTCGGTTATGACTAGCAGCAGCAAACCGATTGTTGTTCCGTGTATTGATATCCAAGACGGCAAAGTTGTTCAGTTGATACAAGGCAAAACGAAAGCACTTGAAGGTCCAGACCCACTTGAAATGCTTGAACGGTTTGCAGGGTTTGAAGAGATTCAAGTAATTGATCTGGATGCCGCAATGGGTGTCGGCGACAACGCCAAAATCATTGAGATGTTGGCAAGTCGAGCCAAGTGTCGAGTCGGCGGTGGTGTGCGCACTGCCGCTCGTGCACAACAACTTGTAGATATTGGTGCGCACCGCGTGATCGTTGGCACCGCTGCTTTTTCTGATGAATTTTTGAAAATAGTGTCAGCAGTTGAAAAACAGAAAATAATAGTTGCACTTGACTCTAAATCTGGCAGGGTTGTCGTAGATGGCTGGGCGACAACGCTAAACACGACGGCGCAAGAATCATTGGCTCAATTTTCGCAATTGTGCAGGGGCTTTTTGTGCACATATGTTGACAAAGAAGGAATGATGCAGGGCACTGACTTGGATTGGTTTACACAATTGCGGGCCTCAACAGATCTTGAAATTACTGCTGCAGGTGGGATTACAACTCTTGATGATGTTCGTGCATTGATGGCGATGAAGATTGATGTAGCGATCGGCATGGCGATCTATACAGGTGGGCTATCACTCGCTGAGCTTTTGACACTCAGTTCAAAATAGGTTTTGCGGCCGCAAGATCTAACGCGGAATTGTCGACATCACGATGTCGATAATTTTTTGTGGTGCTCCGCTAAGAATTGGATAGATCTTTCCACGAAGCGGCAGGCAAACATGTCTACGATTTCGTTCTATCGCACGAC
>CAMCUE010000055.1 GCA_945878705.1 Ferrithrix thermotolerans DSM 19514
ACCTGTTATTGCAATTGCGGTATTGACAATCGGCACTGGGCTATTTGGTGACGGGCTTGCTCGAGTCTCCGCAGGAATTGATCGCGGTAAAGAAAGCGTAGAGCAGTGACGAGCGGGTTATCTATTTTGAATCTTCGGGTCAATGTATCTGCCACCGGTCATGACATCGTCGATGAAATTGATCTTAAGATTCAAAAAGGTCGAGTCACAGGGCTGGTTGGCGAATCCGGATCGGGTAAAACAACTGTTGGTCTAGCAGTGCTTGGTCATGCAAGACGAGGCGTTGAAATAGTTCAGGGCGAGATTTATTGTGACGATACCGAAGTGCTCAACTTGGAGGAAGGTTCTAAACGCGAAATTCGTGGGTCACTTGTTTCATATGTGCCGCAAGATCCGACTTCTTCTTTGAATCCTGCATTACGAATTGGCGTTCAGATATTAGAAGTACTTGAGACTCATGATTTCGGTGGATCAGATCAAGCTCGCAGAGTTCGTGTGCGCGAGATGATGGCTGAAGTATTGCTACCTGCCGATGATGAGTACCTTGAGCGCTATCCGCATCAGTTATCGGGCGGACAGCAACAACGCGTTGTGCTGGCAATGGCCTTTGCCTGCAGACCTGCCGTAATCGTGCTGGATGAGCCGACTACAGGTTTAGATGTTTCAACTCAAGAGCATGTCTTAAAGACGATCCGTAATCTCTCAAGCCAGCATGGTGTTGCCGCGCTGTACATCACACACGACCTCGCCGTTGTCAGCGAATTGGCTGATGATGTCGCTGTGATGTACGCAGGTCGAATAGTTGAGCAAGGTTCCGCCTCCGATATCTTCAATAATCCTTCACATCCCTATACACGACATTTGGTTGCTGCTGCGCCAGATATCGCTGGTGAACAACAGATTGTCGGACTCGCGGGTCGTGCCCCATCGCCAGGCAAGCGTCCACTTGGATGTGCATTTTCGGTGCGGTGCGAATCAGTCACAGATGATTGCCTTAGTCAATTTCCAAAGTCTGTATCAATCAGCCAAAGTCATTTTGCTCGGTGTGTAAATATTGGAAAAGGCAAGACCTTTGCGAAACCAGATTCAATCAAGTTAGTTAAAAAAGCATCGTCAAATACGGTGCTTGAGTTGAGAAATATTAGTGCTGGTTATGGTGGTCAGTCAGTCGTTGAAGAAATTTCGTTGATTCTCGGTCGCGGACAATGTTTGGCGCTTGTCGGTGAGTCAGGTTCTGGTAAGACAACTGTTGCTCGATGTATTGGTGGTCTGCACACCGAGTGGAGCGGTGAAATTTTTCTGAATAACGAAAAACTTAATCGTGGGTCGCGACAACGACGCATAGAACAGCGATTGGGTATCCAATATATATTTCAGAATCCGTATGGCTCATTAAACCCACGTCGAACCGTCGGAGACTCTATAGTCAGGCCGTTAGTTATTTCTGGTTCAACTGGGTCTACAGTCAAGAAAGAATTGAACGAAGTACTAGAGAAAGTTTCGTTACCTTCTGCGTACTCCGATAAATTTCCGGATCAGTTGTCTGGTGGTGAACGTCAAAGAGTTGCGATTGCACGGGCGCTTATTAGCCGTCCAGATGTTTTGGTCTGCGATGAAATCACAAGTGCCCTCGATGTGCTGGTACAAGCTGCTGTTGTCGATCTATTGGCGACCTTGCAACGCGATCTTGGTTTGGCGATTTTGTTCATTACTCACAATTTGCCTCTCGTTAGGAGTATTGCCGATGAAGTTGCGGTGATGTCTGATGGCAGAATTGTTGAATTTGGTGATACCGCAACTGTGATTGGTAACCCAGTGCAAGAATATACACAGCGATTAATTACTGCTACGCCAAGTATCGCGCGCTCTAGCAAGTGACGATTAATTAATTATTTAATGACACGATCAATTTTTGTCGCACCGGGGTTCGAGAAAGTTGGCGAAGTATTTAAGTCATTACATAATTCAACTTTGTCAGGAGCAAGTTTCGCTGCGAATGTAAACGGTCGAGTGGTTGTCGATCTGTGGGGTGGAGCAAAATCAGATTCAACCCCTTGGGCCGATGACACATTATGTGTGATCGCCTCAGGAACAAAAGGTATTTGTGCTGTCGCAGTGATGATTTGCGTTGAGCGAGGGCTGCTAGACATTGATGCTGCTATTGAAACAATATGGCCAGAGTTTGCGGTTGGAGGCAAAGGAAAGGTTTCAATAGGCGATTCGCTTGCACATTTGGCAGGAGTTCCTGGTCTTGAAAGAAGTGTTTCGATTGACGATTTGGCTGACCCTATACATATGGCCCAACTCGTCGCACAACAGGTGCCGTTTGTAGCAATCGATTCACCGTCGTACCATGCAATGACTTTTGGTTGGATCGCTGGTGACTTGGTGCGTCGCGTCGACGGACGAAGTATCGGCAAATTTGTCAGAGATGAGATAGCGAACCCATTACAACTCGATTTACATATCGGTGCACCGCAAGAGGCGATCGCACGTATTGCAGATACGACAAGATCGGACGATTACAGTTATTCGGCGTTTCTTCCTGGTTCAGTCGCGGACCCAAGACTTAAATTTGTTTACGGAATGATTCCTGCAGAACGTGGTACCGCGGATTTTGCGAAAATCGAATTACCTGGTGGCGGAGGGGTGGCAAGTGCCTTTGCGATGTCGCGACTATATGCGATGCTCGCCAACGGCGGAGAACTTGACGGGGTGCGGATACTGAAACCTGAGTCGATTATTTTGGCGCGTCAACAGCGATCTCAGGGCGATGATCAACTGAGTGGTCGGTTCTTGCGCTTTGGTGTCGGTTTCGAACTTAATCCAAACCCATCTTGTTTGGGTAAGCCGAGTGATGCTTTCGGTCATACTGGTGCAGGTGGATCAACGCATGGTGCTTGGCCTAGTTTGCAAACTAGTTTTTCTTATGTGATGGGTGAATTCGTACCTGAAAACCGTGATGATCGAGCTATTCGTTTGCTTGAAGCACTTCACGAGTGCGTCTCAAATATCTAGCGGCCTTGCCAATTCGGTTTGCGTTTCTCGCCGTGGGCAGTCGTGCCTTCTTTGGCATCTTCCGAATTAATTGCAGTTTGATAAGCCTTGTTATTTCGCAGAACCGGCATTGCATCTGCAGTTGAGACATTCTCCAATGCGCGAATCAATTCAAGAACTGCCGCAACACTAAGTGGCGCCGAGTCGCAAATCTTTTCTGCGAGTAGACGGGCTACTGGTAAAAGTTGATCACTAGTCGTGACCTCATTGACAATTCCCCACGATTGTGCCTCAGCGGCAGTCATTCTTCGCCCCGCGATAAGCATTTCGCGAGCCAGATTTACCGGCAATGTTTTTGGCAAACGAATAGTGGCATTATCAGCGATTAGTCCGAGTGTCGCCTCTGGCAAAAAAAAGGTTGCATGTTCTGCCGCGACGATTAAGTCAGCAGCAAGCGCAATTTCGAATCCGCCGCCAACGGCCATGCCATTGACTGCGGCAATAATTGGTTTCGGGCGAAACTTAAGTTCGCAGATGCCACCAAATCCACCAATGCCATAGTCAGATTCAAATGCTTCACCTTCACTGGCCGCGTTAAGGTCCCAACCGGCTGAAAAGAACTTATTACCAGCACCTGTCAAAATCGCTACGCGTAGTTGACTGTCGAGCATGAATGATTCGAAAATCAAACTCAATTCGCGGCTTGTCGGTGCATCAATTGCATTCGCTTTAGGTCGATCAATTGTGACCTCCAAAATTTGACCATTACGGTTTGTGTCAATCGTCATTATTGTTCGACAATCACTAAAGCATCAACGGCAACAGCCGTATTAGGTGTAACTAGCACTGGATTCAATTCAATCTCAACCAAATTGTTATTCATCGCGAGTTTGACGACAGATTGCACCAAATCCACTAATGCGTTTAAGTTCGCTGGTGGTTTTCCGCGAAAGCCCGTGAGCAGTGGCGCGATTCTCAATTTTTTAAGCGCCTGATGTATCTGTGATTCGGTAGTCGGTGCCAAGAGAAATTGAGTGTCCTGCCAAAGTTCGGTATAAATGCCACCTGCGCCAAGAGTGATGAGCCAGCCAACAGGTGGGTCTCGACGGACTCCTACAAGAACCTCGGCGATCACATCAACTACTGTCTCTTCGATCAAAAATTCTGAGAGTGTGTTTGGCATTGCATTTAAGGCGAGTGTTAGTTGAGGTTGGTCTTTGATTCCCACTTGTACAGCACCAGATTCACTCTTATGGGCTAGACCTAAACCTTTGAGTGTGATCGGGTATCCGATTTCATTTGCTGTTGCCAAGAGCTCATCACGGACACACTTCCTGCCCTGCGGAACATTGACATCAAATTTTCGTAGTAACGACTTCGCATCGGCTTCATCCAGAAGTCTCGTTTTATGGGCGGTATTAACTGGTGCCGGCGGCTCTTGAGAATTGTTCGTGCCCAGCCAAGCTGCCGCATCAAGAGCAACAAGTGCTTCGTGCAATCCTTGGAGCACAACGATATTGGCTGCTTGGGCGGCAATGCGAACTTCGGTGGTCACGCACTCGGGCAGAGTTGCAACAATTACTCCGCGTGAATTGGTTGCAGCCACTGCATCACCTAGTGATTGCGCAGCCGTCACCCATGTTTGTGAGTTCTGATCAGCACGTGGGGGAGTATCAAGAATCAGCAGCGTTGCGTCTTGAGGGCCTGACATCACGGCGGTAAATGTTTTAGCAGTCGCAGTTCGATCTCCCCACATGAAAGTGTGATAATCAAATGGATTGCCGACCGTGACGAGTTCGGTGAGTGTTGAACTAATTCGCTCGTGATGTTGTTCTTCGAACGGTTCAAAGCGCAAAGAAGTTTTCTCACTCAAGTCAGCAACAAGTGAAGCCTCGCCACCCGAGCATGAGAGTGAAACTAGTTTGTTGCCCGTTAGCGCGCCACCTTGATCAAGTAATTTTAGAGTTTCAATCAACTCGGCAGGGGTGTCAACCATTGCTACACCTGCTCGCTCGAACAACGCTTGATATGCAGATCGTCGACCTGCAAGAGATGCAGTATGAGAAGTAGCGATCAACGCACCTGCTTCGCTTCGCCCAGTCTGCAAAGCAACTATTCTTAATTTTAGTTTGTTGGCGTGAACGGCAATTTTGGCAAACCTCACCGGGTCGACAATCGCTTCAATGAACAGTCCGATTGCGGTAATTCGAGAATCTTCTACGAACGCCTCAAGGCAGTCTTCGACGCCACAAGCGGCTTGGTTGCCGACAGTCACAAGATAAGCGAGATTTAGATCACGATGCTGCAGAGTCAGGTTCAGTCCAACGTTTCCACTTTGGCTGACAATTGCCACGCCTTTTGTCAAAGGTTTGCAACCATGTTGGTCTGGCCAAAGTGCGATGCCGTCCAATGCGTTGATGTAGCCGTAACAGTTAGGTCCAAGTATCGGCATCTGCGCAGCTGCAACGATAAGTGTTTCTTGTAATAGTCGACCGTCAATACCGGATTGTGTGCCAGATTCAGCAAAACCCGATGCGTAACAAACTGCTCCACCAGCGCCAATTTTTGAAAGATGAGCGACGACATCAATTGTTGCGTTGCGATTCACTGCGATAAAAGCAACATCTGGTGCTCGAGGTAGGTCATCTATCGATCTAAAACATTTGACGCCAGCAATTTCGCTTCGAGTTGGGTGAACCGGCCACAACTCGCCAGTGAACCCGAGTTTTTGGCATTGCTCAATAACACTTTGCGCAGGACCGGTACCAAACAGGGCTATTGAACGCGGATTGAGCGTCCTTGAAAGTAGTTGCTCAACCACCATGGGGGCGCAACAATGCTCGCGAAATGATATGTCGCTGAATCTCGCTGGTTCCATCCCAAATTCTGTCAACACGGGTATCGCGCCACATGCGTTCTAATGGAAGTTCATCCATTAAGCCCATTCCGCCGAATATTTGTATCGCTTCATCAGTGACAAATTGACACATCTCACTCGAAAAAACTTTCGCCATCGCTACTTCGCTATCGCTGAAATTGCCTGCAGCATCGTTGAAGGCAGCGCGAAGGGTTAGCAACTCTGCTGCATCAAGACGAATCTGCATATCAGCGAGTTTGAATGACACACCTTGAAATTTTCCGATCTGTTGGCCGAATTGCTCACGCGTCGCCGACCACTCAACAGCAAGTTTTAGAGCTCGGCGAGCACGACCAACGCAAACTGCTGCGACTTGAAGTCTTGTTGCACCAAGCCATTCATTAGCGGCATCAAAACCGTTGTGCTCTTCTCCGAGAACATTCGCGCCGGGTATGCGACAGTTATCGAAATTAATAATCATGTTGTGATAACCATTATTTGAAACACAGTTGTAACCTTTGACGCGCTCGCAACCTTTTGTATTGAAGTCAACGAGAAAGCCTGTGATCTTCTTCTTAACTCCCTTTGAAGTTTGTTCTTCGCCACTGGCGGCAAACAAAATTACATAATCGGCCATGTCGGCGTGCGAAATAAAATGCTTCGTACCATTAATCACCCAGTCATTTCCATCTTTCGTCGCAGTACATTTCATCCCACGAACATCTGAGCCAGCGTCTGGCTCGGACATTGCTAGACACTCAACACGGTCGCCACTAATAGTTGGTATCAGATATTCAGCAATTTGTTGGTCTTTGCATGCTCGCAAAATATTGCTGGGTCGGGCAACTACATAATGCAGTGCATATGAAGTCACGCCAAACTCGCGGTCGACAAGAGTTGTGTCGAATGAGTCGAGTCCACCGCCACCAAGTTCGCTTGGCATATTGCAAGCGTAAAGACCAGCAGCAATAGAGCGCTGCTTGATTTGTTTTACGAGATCTGGTGAGACCAGATTTTCTCGTTCAACCCTTTCTTCATGGGGGATTAATTCCCGCTCGGTAAATGCCTTTGTCGTATCAACAATCATTTGTTGTTCCTGTGTTAAACCAAAATCCATATCTCAGACTCTCTGCTTTCAGTGATTAACTCTTAGTTTTGATTTCCATAATTCGACCAATTTCAGGTGGTCTGGGCAGGTGATCGTGGCTTTGTTTGATCGCAGTAAGTGCCGTCTCAACCGATTTCGTAATCGGAGCTGCCTTGGCGAGTTTTGAATTAACATGCAACAGCATTTGCTCACAAGTCGCTAATCGCTGTGACGTTGAAGAGTTAAACATTTGATGATTGAAATGTAACCGTTTGGCATCAAAATTTAAGACTTGTGTTGTGATCCGAAGTTTGTCGTCAAGGGCTGCCTCGCGCTCGTAAATGATGTGCGTTTCAACTGTGTAATAAGAATGTCCGGCTGCTCGGTACTCATCGTTAATGCCGATGTACTGAAACAATACGTCTGAGGCCCAGCCAAACGCAGTCAAGTAGGCCGCTTCGGTCATGTGGTTGTTGTAGTCAACCCATTGCGCAACAACTTCGCTGTGGTAAAAA
>CAMCUE010000056.1 GCA_945878705.1 Ferrithrix thermotolerans DSM 19514
ATCGTTTTGGTGACTCGGCAATCAAGCCAGCCAGCACATTGGCACATGAGCGAGATCCAAATTCTTCAAAGTGGGGTCCGAGCGACCCAAGAACAAAGTAGAACGGCTTTAGCCTAAACTACAATGAAAGTTAAGAGTTTGTAATAAATTTTTAATAAGTGATACTAAGTAACCGGAGGCAACATGCCGTTATCAGATAATGAGCGTCAGATTCTTGCGCAAATCGAGCACGATCTTAAGAACGACGAAAAATTTGCACAGGCTGTCTCGTCAAAAGGTCTGTATCGACATTCGGCAAAAACTGCATGGTGGGCAGGCATCGGAGTTGTTGTTTCGCTGGTCCTAACTGTTCTTGGCTTGCAGGTGCATTTTGTTTTAGCCTTCATCGGATTCTTGGCAATGTTGGGTTGTGCACTGATTGTTGAGCGACAACTACGGGCGATGTCAAAAGTTGGTTTACGCGATGTCACAGAATCATTGCGCGCATCGCGAGTGAACGCTCAACGAATGCGTGAGAAGTTTACACGCGAGCGCTAAAGCTAACTTTGCGTGGCTACTCGTGGCTATTTCGCAGTTGATATTGGTGGTACAAAACTCTCGGTAGGTGTTGTTTCACTGTCAGGAGAAGTGCTTTCTCATGGTCGTGCCGAGACTCCTCAAAGCAATGTATGGCAAGCACTAAGTGACTTAATAAAATCGCAACTCGCTTTGACCGACGTTGAGATCGTTAGTTGCGGTGTTGGATGTGGTGGACCGATGAGCCCAGATGGCGAACTTGTTTCGACGCTACATATTCCTGAATGGCGAGATTTTCCATTGCGATCAAAATTGCAGGATCTCCTGCAGATGACCGTTCATATTGACAATGATGCAAAAGCGTTAGTTCAGGGCGAAGTGTGGTGTGGTGCGGTTGCAGGTCAGACCGATGTTGTAGGCATGGTTGTTTCTACAGGTGTTGGCGGTGGAATCATTTCTGGTGGAAAAGTATTAAACGGTCGCATCGGCAACGCCGGTCATGTCGGTCATGTAATCGTTGAACCCGATGGCCGACTTTGCGCATGCGGTTCACATGGGTGTCTAGAAGCGCATGCCTCGGGGCGATCTATTGAAGCAATCACAGGTAAACCGGCGGCGCAGGCCAGCTCGGAAGTCATTCAAAACACTGGACGGTTAGTGGCCCGAGCACTTACAAGTGTTGGCGCAATTGTTGATCTGCGAAGCGCTGTAATCGCTGGCTCGGTCGCACTTGGTTTTGGTAAGCCATTCTTCGAGGCCGTACAGAGCGAACTAGATCGCAGGGCAAAAATTGAATTTATTCGTGACTTCACTGTTTGCCCTGCTGGGCTTGGTCAATTATCGCCGCTCGTTGGGGCGGCAGCAGTAGCGCGCAATCTAGGCTGTGGTCTATGAGACCGATGTATGAGCCGCAGGCCGAAGAATATCGAGAGAAAGTTCAAGCGTTTTTAGCGGAGAAACTTCCCGCGACATGGAAGGGCATCGGTTCGCTCGAAGGTAAAGCGGTCGAAGAATTTATGAAACAGTGGCGACAAACTTTGGCGTCGAGTCCATATCTTGCGCCTGGTTGGCCAGTTGAATACGGCGGTGGAGGACTCTCGGCGTTAGAGCAAGTTATTGTCGCTGAAGAATTTGCACACGCTGGTGTTCCAACAGGTTCGTTCAATGACACTTTTGGTATTCAAATGCTCGGCAACACTTTGTTGGTCTGGGGAACCGAAGAGCAAAAAAAATATTACTTACCACGAATTATTTCGGGTCAAGATACATGGTGCCAGGGATACAGCGAGCCGAACGCTGGTTCAGATCTGGGCAACGTCGGTCTCAAGGCGACACTCGACGGTGATCAATTTATTTTGAACGGACAAAAAATTTGGACTTCAGCCGGTCAGTATGCGACCCATATTTTTACGCTCGCTCGGACAAACCCAGATGCACCAAAGCACAAAGGTATTTCGTTTCTATTAGTTGATATGCGTCAACCGGGTATTGAAGTTCGTCCAATTCGGATGCTCTCAGGTGAGAGTGAGTTCAATGAAATTTTTTATACGGATGTCACTTGTCCAAAAGAAAATGTAGTTGGTGGACTAAATAATGGTTGGGCAGTTGCGATGTCATTGCTTGGTTATGAGCGTGGAGAAGCAGCAGCAACATTGTCAATTAGATTTCAAGCAGAGTTCGATCGACTTCTTGCGTTAGCTAAAGATCGAGGTGTTGCCAACGACCCGAGAATTCGTCAGCGGTTGAGCGACTGCTATGGCCGAGTTCAAATCATGAAGTATCTAGGTCTGCGAACTCTGACAAAGTTTATTGCAGGTCATCATCCTGGGCCAGACGGTGCAATTTCAAAGTTGTACTGGAGTGAGTACCACAAGATAGTTACTGAACTTGCGATGGATATTCTTGGAGCAGAAGGACTTGTGCCTGTTGGACGCAAACCAATTTCGTCGTTTCAAACCGATGACGGTGGCGCTGAAAATAGTTCGATGAGTTGGGCAATGACGTTTTTGAATGCGCGTGCCGGCACGATTTATGCAGGTTCGTCTCAAGTTCAACGCAACATAATTGGCGAGATGGTTCTTGGATTGCCTAAAGAGCCAAAACCCAACTAATACATGAGGGTTTTATCGAGCATCCAGTCTGGTGCGTCGATTTTTTTCGCCATCTTGCGGCGCCCGGATCTATGGCCCACGGCAGTTACTCAATTGTTTCGTTTGATTCCGCGTCGATGGTGGGCAACTTCTCCATTTCTTCCAATACCCACACGCGACTACTTGCGCTTTCGGTTAATGACTCAATATGGTGATCAGCACCATGTTGTCGAAGTGGCCGATGTGTTGAGTTATCTGACTTGGGTGAAAGACTTCAGATGAGAAGCGCACTCGTACTTAATGCGACATTCGAGCCACTTTCAATTGTTTCTGCGCGTCGTGCGATTGGTCTGGTGCTATCAGACAAAGCCGAAATTGTTGAAGATGATGGAACTCAAGTTCGTGCTGAAACTTTCGTGATGCCAGGTCCATTAGTAATTCGCTTGCGGTATGTTGTGAAAGTTCCATATCATCGACGAACGGCAATGTCGAGGCGGGCAATATTCGCACGTGATAATCATCGATGTCAATATTGTGGTGGGTTAGCCGACAGCATTGATCATGTGATGCCACGGTCTCGTGGCGGAATGCATATTTGGGAGAATGTCGCGGCAGCGTGTCGCGGCTGCAATTTAAAAAAGCGAGATCGCACTCCTGACGAAGCAGGGATGTTGTTGGCGAACAAACCACACACCCCACGAGAGCTTGCTTGGATAACAGTTTCAGTTGGCAGAATTCCTGAAGAATGGAAACAGTATCTCGCATACGCTTCGTAGATTGCTTCTGAAAAAATTGAAATGAGTTCTTGGAAAGTTCACCATCTACGTGACTCGCCACAGGCTGTGCATTCTCGAGAGTTGCCGGCAGAGAGATCAATTTGGCGATCATCAATTACTGAATCTGCAATCGTGCTGGGTTCAAAACAATCGTTTGAAATTGTTAATCAACAAGCTTGCGACCTTGACGGCGTAAGTGTCGTGCGGCGGCGCAGCGGTGGCGGCGTTGTTTATCTCGGCATAAATGAACATCTTTGGATTGATTTTGTGATTGAACGCAACGATGTGTTGTGGAGCGACGATGTTGGACAAGCAATGTGGTGGATCGGTGAATTGTGGGCTGATGCGCTTGCCGAAAATGATGTTGCTTCGCGCGATCAACTTTTAGTTCATCGTGGTGGGCTTGAGCGCAATGAAATATCCGAATTAGTTTGTTTCGCGGGTCTTGGTCCTGGCGAAGTGACTCTGCATGGTGAAAAACTAATTGGAATTTCTCAGCGAAGAACTCGTGAGATGGCAAGATTTCAGTGCGTGTTGCATAGTCGGTGGTCGATTGATGCTTATGAAAAGTACCTCGACTTGGCGGGGATCTGCCAGACGAATCCAGCCTTGAATAGTGGCTTTAATTCAGTAAACACAGGGGTCTGTGGTGGTCTCGGCCAAATCGCCGACTCGCTTATTTCGCTAGCCGAATTGCGCTAGAACTCGCGCGCTCGTTTTTCGCTCGTAACTAATCCGTTAAAAGCAACTAAATAGCCCGCAAAGCAACACTTTTTCATGGTTTTGCAACGCCAAAAATTTGTGGGGAAAAGTGGGGAATAGTGTGTGTAAGTGGGGGGAAATGGGTTATAGTAGCGATTGGGAAGCGGAGGGAGCTCCAATTCCCTTTTAGTTAATGGGTTTCGGGACAAAGCGGAGGATCAGTGTTTGTAGGTGCACACGAGCGTCAATTGGACCCTAAAGGTCGCATCGCTCTGCCGGCTGCTTTTCGCCCAAGACTTGAACCAAAGTGTTACCTCGCCCTTGGTCGCGATAAATGCGTTGATGTCTTGACCACTGAAGCTTTTTTGTCAGTCGCCAACGAAGCGATGGAAAAAGTTCGTCGCGGCGAAATGGATCGCAAGCAACAACGCGCATTGGCATCAAACATGATTGAAGTAACTGTCGATGCCCAGGGTCGGATAAATGTTGACGAAAAATTACGCGCATATGCGGGACTTGAACTGAACTCAAGAGTCATCGTCAGCGGTTCGTTTGACAGAGTTGAAATTTGGGATCCACAGCGCCATCAGCGAATCAGTGATTCGGGTGCTCAAGAACTAGCTGGCACCGAGTAGAAGAGCAAGGGAGGTCAAGCAACAAACTCTTTTCGCAACCGTCACAAGTTGCATGAGTTTCGCTTATCAGCAGTCTTCCGATTAACAAGATTGATAGCACTCAACTCCGCTCGCTACTTTCTCGTATTTCGGGGAGAAATCCCGAGAGCACCGTTAATCGGGGGGCTGCTGATAAGCGAGGCAACAGCAGTGACGAGTTGTGAGTTGCGCAACTTTTATGACAAGTCAAAAAAACTCGCAGTCCGATACATCTAATTTGTTTTCTAATTCGCACGACCCCGTGATGGTTAATGAGATTGTTGAATGTTTCGCCACAGTTCCTGCTGGTGTAGTTGTCGATGCAACATTTGGTCTTGGTGGACACTCAAAAGCAATTTTGAACGCCCATCCCTCGTTACAGATTTTGGGTTTAGATCAAGATGCATTCGCGGTCGCTAGTGCGCAGCGGATGATCGTTGAAGACCAATCGGTTCGTGGTCGACTTACAATTCGACGGGCTCGTTTTGATTCTTTGACTCAAGTATTGGAAGAGTTGTCGATCGATCAAATTTCCGGTGCACTTTTTGATCTCGGAGTTTCGTCCCCACAATTAGATATCGCAGAGCGTGGATTTTCGTATCGCAATGATGGCCCACTTGACATGCGAATGGATCAGCGTGGTGAAGTAAGTGCTGCTGATGTAGTGAATACTTACGAAGAATCGGAGTTGGCACATCTGATTGCCAGCAATGCAGATGAGCGATTTGCACGGCGCATCGCCCGCGCGATTGTTGTTGCTCGACCTATTAATACAACTATTCACTTGTCGGAAATTATTGTCTCGGCGATTCCTGCGCCAGCGCGTAGAACTGGAGGGCACCCTGCTAAGCGAACATTTCAAGCAATTCGAATTGAAGTAAATAAGGAACTTGAGATTCTCGCGCGGGCACTCCAAGCCGCAATAGATGCAACAAAAGTTGGTGGGCGCGTCGCCGTTTTGACTTATCACTCGGGAGAAAATCGAATCGTTAAACAAGTATTTCGATCTGCAGAAAATGATACCGATGAGCCAAAAATTGGATCACCGTATGTGCACGAGTCTCAACTCGGTCAGCGACGAGCTCGGCGAGTGCGTATTTCTCAGAATCCGAGTGCGAAGGAACAGTCTGAAAACCGTCGCGCTAAATCTGCGCGACTGCGGGTCATTGAAAAAACTTTTGCTGGGGCGGTGGGCTGAAATGTCAGCGGCGATGGATCATCAGCCACCTATTCGACATCGGCGAACCGAGCCTGTGCGGCAGACAAGAAATCGCACTGGTACACAGCCAGTCATGCGCACTGGTACACAACCAATTACGCGACAAGTCACGCGACCAGTCGCTCGCACTGGTACACAACCAGTTACGCGACCAATATCGCGACCAATATCGCGACCAGTTACGCGACAAGTCACGCGACCAGTCGCTCGCTCGGGTACACAGCCAGTTACGCGACCAGTATCGCGACCAGTTACGCGACCAATATCGCGACCAGTTACGCGACCAGTCGCTCGACAAGTTAGACGGCGCAAAGCTCATCCGCCAGAACTTCGTGTTGTTAAGCCGGTTACGAAGTCAAAGTTTTCAAAAGCAACAATGCTGATAGTCGTTCTGACCTCGGTGCTTGCATTCATCGTAATTTTTCAAACAGTTATTGCCGAGCAGCAACTCCGACTTGACAGAGTTAGCACCGATGTGCGTCTTGCCCGACAGCACTACAACGAATTGCGACAGCAAAGAGCCGAGTTGCGGGCGCCAGATTATTTAAGAGCACAAGCAATCATCTTGGGAATGTGGCCAGGTTCTGGTGCGAAATTTGAAGATGTGCCGGCTGAAGTTGTGACAATGGTGCTTGCTGCAACCGGCGAAATGGATGCGGCAATTGCCAAGCCAAGAACATCAGATGACTTAGTTTTAGAGTCCACTGGTTCGGCGCCATGAGTCAATCGCTACGCGCGAGACGGGTACAAAGTGTTGGCGCGTCTAAAGGCAAAAGAGTTACAAGTAATGGCAGAGTTTCTAAACGCAAAGCGCGAGCGATAAATAATCACCGCGAGAACATCGCAGGAGTTTCGTATCGATCCAATTCTCTAATCGGCAAAGGTTACGACGCGTTTACCAAAGATCTGAAGGCCGGAGTGATGCGCAAACGCACGCGGATGATGTTCTCGGTCGTAGCCCTAATGTTGTTTGGGCTCGGAGTTCGGGTAGCACTGTTGCAGACAAAGTGGGCTAGCGACTATCGAGATGCGAGCATCTCTCAACGCACCCGCGTGCAAACACTGCGCGCAGAGCGAGGTTCAATTCTTGATAGAAATGGGCGCGAACTAGCGTTGCCGATTCCGACACGCACTGTTTTTGCTGATCCTCGGTCAGTTGTTGATCCTGAAGGGGTTGCCAGAGTAGTTGGGGGAATCATGCATCTAACGCCTGAAAGCGAACTTGAACTGGCAATCAAGATGCGAGACAAGTCGTCAAGTTTTGTTTATTTGGCTCGTCAGGCAGATCAAAAAATTGCTGACACTATTGTCGCGCTCGGTCTCAAAGGGGTCTCCTCGTATCGCGAATCGGGTCGTGCTCTCACAAGCAGTGGACTATTGGCACTTGTTGGACGAACAGATATTGACGGTCTTGGAATTTATGGTCTGGAACTTCAGTATCAAGATGTACT
>CAMCUE010000057.1 GCA_945878705.1 Ferrithrix thermotolerans DSM 19514
GCTAACACCAACAAGTTCAATGCGCCCCGAGCCAGTTGCGTCAACAGTCAGTTCTAGTTCATTGACACTTGTCAATCGCTTCCAGCGACCAGCAGCGAATACTCCAAACGAAGTATCAAAACTAAGTTCAGCGCCCATCGTCAGACGCGCAGTCTCATTGCCAAAAATCACGACGCCTTGTGTCCGCACATAAAGCAGAGGCTCGGTGGTTTCAGTACGCGGCAGCACCAAGCGTTGTAATAAAAAACTTGTCATTTCATACCATCGGATCAATTGAGAACGGGGGGAACGGTTTATTGCTTGCTAAACATTCAATCATCTCGCGAGAGGCTCCTAGCGCTTCATGAATCGTTACGTCCATGTCTAAATAGCGGTAAGTACCCAGCCTGCCCATGAATGTGACGCCTGTTGCAGCCCTAGCGAGTTGCACATAACTGAGTAATTGCTGTTTTTCTTTGACTCGACGAATCGGATAATACGGTGTGTCTTTGTCTTCGCAGAGTCGTGAAAACTCGTGGTACACCACAGTGCGATCATGTGACTCCCATGGTGCAAAATGTTTGTGCTCAGTGATTCGTGTGTAGGGCACATCGACATCGCAATAATTTACAACCGGGTGACTTTGGAAGTCACCGTCACTTGTCTCGGCAACAAAATCAAGCGTGCGATATCCGAGCCGACCAAATTCGTAATTGAAATATGCATCAATCGGTCCTGTCCAAATCACATGATCAAACTCACCAAATTCGCCAGCGTTGTTCGTCGAGAATCTTGTGCTCAACCGAACCGAAATCTTTGGATGATCTAAAATTGCTAATACAATCGGCGTATATCCGTCTTTTGGAATCGCCTGATAGGGGTGATTGAAATAGGAGTCATCATCTGTGAACCGAACAGGCAGGCGTGCCAAAATGCTTGCTGGCAGATCTCGTGGATCAACCCCCCATTGCTTTGCTGTATAACCCGCAAAAAATGCATCGTAGAGTTCTCGACCAACAAATCGCAAGCCTTGATCTTCGAACGACACCGGCGACGTAATCGTCGCATCGCCTTTTGTGGCGATGAAATCTTCGGCTTGTTGCGGCGTGAAATCGGTGCCGAAAAATTGATTAATCGTCGTCAGATTGACTGGCAATGAATACATCTCGCCATTCGATATTGCCTTGACTCTGTGGCGATACGGCATCATCTCACCAAAACGATTGATGTACTCCCAGACATGCTCGTGCTGCGTGTGAAAAATATGTGGACCATATGTATGCACCATCACCCCGGTTTCGTGACGAGCAGTGTGGCAGTTGCCCGCAACATGATCGCGAGTGTCAAAAACAACAGATTCGTAGCCTGCGTTGGCTAGTTCGCGGGCAACAACTGCACCAGAAAACCCTGCTCCAACAATCGCAAATCGCACTTGTTAATCATACGACCTGGGCTAGACGGGACTAGTGAACGGGTGAACCAGCGAACGTAATATAACTAGTTAATTAACTAACTAGTGCGAGAGCCAAGGCGCACACGCGCCTTCAAGATCTCGCACTTGAATCCGCTCGCGATTTTCGTATGTCACCGCATTTTTTGGATCCCGCTGCAATTTGAAAGTGCGAAAAGTCATTTCTGTTGTATCAATTGCGAGTATTTTACCAATCAACGATTCGCCGAGGTTCAATAAAATCTTTAGCACTTCAAGCGCTTGAATTGAGCCAACAATTCCTGGTAACACGCCGAGCACTCCAGCTTCAGAACAGCTTGGTGCAAGTTCTGATGGTGGCGGCTCTGCAACCATGTCACGATATGTCGGACCAAGAACCGGGTGAAACACGCTGACCATTCCTTCAAATCTAAAGATAGAGCCATGCACAACCGGGATTCCAAGTTTGACGCTCGCGTCGTTCAATAAATATCTGCTCGGAAAATTATCCGCTCCGTCGACAATTACGTCGTAGCCAGAAAGTATCTCGAGAACATTTTCCGCACATAGACGCGTATCGTAAGTCACGACATCTACATCTGGGTTCAACATCGTCAGAGTTTTCTTTGCCGAATCAACTTTCCTGTCGCCAATGCGATCAATGTTGTGCAAAATTTGTCGCTGCAAATTCGAAGCATCAACAACATCCATGTCCACGATCCCGATTGTGCCTACGCCGGCAGCAGCAAGATACATTGCCGCTGGAGAACCCAACCCACCTGCACCAAGCATCAGAACTCTGCTCGCCAAAAGTTTGGCTTGACCTTCTACCCCGACTTCGGGTAGCGACAAATGGCGTTGGTAGCGATTGCGTTGCTCGGCGCTCAGTTGCGCTGGCGTAGACCACGCGCGACCTTCGTCTTTCCATTTTCCGTAACCGCCTGCCATTGACAGAACATTTGTGTAACCAAGTTCTTGCAAAGTTTTTGCAGCAAATGCACTTCGCACTCCGCCCGCACAATAAACAATTATCGGCGCTGACTTGTCAACAATCTTTGTTTCAACCTGGGCTTCAAGATGTCCGCGCGCAATGTGCACAACATTTAATAGCGAACCCTGCTCGAATTCATCAGGCTCACGAACATCGAGAACAACAACTTTTCCCGCACCAATTTTTACAGCAGCCGATTGTGTATCAATTTCTTGGATTTTTGACTTCGCATCGGCGAGTAATTCACGAAAACTTGGCACCTCAATACCCTACCGTTCTAGTCAGGATTAAACGACACTGCAGATATTCGGCAATATCTCCGAAATCTCGCCGTTCAATACAACATCGGCGTAGTGATCCATCTCTGTGGGTTGCCCATTGACAATTATTACTTTTGCACCACAATTTTTCGCTCGAGGCAATGTATTAGCTGCAGGAAAAACACTAAGCGATGTACCAACCGCAATAAATACTTCGCAGTTACTACTCGCTGCTAACGCCCGACTCATCACATCTTGATCTAATGGTTGCCCAAACAAAATAGTGTCGCTCTTCAAAATTCCGCCACACAGTTCACACCTCGGATCAGATTCACCAGCGACAACTCGTGCAAGTGCTTGCTTCATTGGTCGACGGTCTTTACAACTCCAGCAACAAGTTCGATGAAGAGTCCCATGTACTTCTAAAACCTTGCCTGGATCGTGACCTGCGCGCTGATGCAACTCGTCAACATTTTGCGTAACTACGGCAACTAGTACCCCTCTGGTTTCAAGAGCGAACAACGCTTTGTGTCCGTCGTTTGGTTGCGGATCACCATCAATCCATTTGACTCGATTTTGCCAAGAGCGCTTTCGCAGTTCGTGATCGTCTAGATAATGCTGAAGTGTTGCCGCTCGTTCAGCATCCGGGTTAAGTGTCCATAAACCTTTTGGTCCACGAAAGTCTGGAATGCCTGAATCTGTCGAGATTCCCGCCCCTGTTAGAACTGTTATCCGTTGCGCATCAGCAATCTGTGCACGAGCGGATTGCAATAACGAATCTTCGAAAGATGCACCCGACGAAACTTGCATTTGACTATTCTCGCCGCAAACTTTCTCGAAACCGCACCGTTTTTACAGACACTGCACACACGCTGATATGAACTCAAATGTCTGTGACTTTTCAAATGCCGAAATATTTGTTTCCGAGTGGGTTGACCCTGTAGTCAACATCGGTGGTTTTGATACTTGTGGTGATTATGTTGAGACTTTCTGGCTCGGAATCATTGGCCCAAGCGCAACTTGGGCGATGCGATTCTTGGCGCGCGAACTTGAAGTTTTTCCGAACGGCTACTGCATCAACCTAGATGACACGGCAGCGGCGCTCGGCTTAGCATTTCGCAACGGCACAGGGTCATTAGAGCGCGCAATTCAGCGTTGCGCAACTTTTGGTCTCGTCGCGCAACTGCCGCAGTCTTTGGCGGTGCGTCGTCGAGTTCCGACAATTACAAAGCGACAACTATCGCGACTACCTGCAACATTGCAACAAAGTCACAGTCAATTATTTGCAACTAGCTAACTAGCTAACTAGTTCACTTGCCCGCTATTACTTTTCTGAGACGGTACGGCGAATTTCGACGATTTTTTCGTGATCATGGTTTGCATCGTCGCCCTGTTCGGCGAGCGCAGCATTGCGATCTTTAGCCGCTTCGCGTTCGGCAATTGTTGTGTCAACGCGAGCGAGTGCTGCCTCGGTGCCGTGTTCGTGAATAAACGTCGCCCACTCAACAAGCGACTCAACCATCTCTGACTCTGGGACAACAGCCACATTACGACCCTTAACAAATAAGTGTCCACGCTTATTGCCTGCCGCAATTCCTAAATCGGCTTCGCGCGCTTCACCTGGGCCATTGACGACACATCCCATCACAGCAATTTGTAACGGAAGTTTTTTATCGGCAAATGCTGCTTGCGCTCTTTGGGCAATATCAATGACATCAACCTCGGCACGCCCGCAACTCGGACAGGCAATTAGATCTACATTCTTTCGCTCACGCAAACCTAGTGACTCGAGCAATTGACGCCCCGCGCGAGCCTCTTCAACTGGGTCGGCAGTCAGGCTGTAACGAATTGTGTCGCCGATGCCCTCGAGTAACAGAGTTGAAATACCAGCAGTGGCTTTAATCAACCCTCCCGGCAATGGACCTGCCTCGGTTACACCGAGGTGCAACGGAAAATCTGTAATTTCGCTAAGCATGCGGTAAGCCTCAACCATCAACGGAACATTTGATGCTTTGACTGAAATCTTTACCAAGTCAAAACCAACTTCTTCAAAATATCTCAACTCTTGTTGCGCTGACTCAACCATCGCCTCGGCTGTTAGTCCGCCGTGCTTTTCATAAAGTGATGAGTCAAGTGATCCGCCGTTAACACCGATACGAATTGAAACACCGCGATCACGAGCTTCTGATGCGACTGCTTTAATGTGCTCGGGCTTGCGAATGTTGCCAGGGTTTAGGCGAAGTCCATGCACACCTGCTTCAAGTGCGGCAAGTGCCATGCGGTATTGGTGATGAATATCGGCCATTATCGGCACTGGCGAACGCGGAACAATCTGCGCCAAACCTTCAGCGGCTTGAGCATCATTGCATGTGCAACGAACAATGTCACAGCCTGCAGCAGCCAATGCATAAATCTGTTGCAAAGTACCTTCTACGTCTGCGGTTTTTGTGATCGTCATTGACTGCACGCTGATTGGGGCATCACCGCCAACTAAAACTTTGCCGACTTTAATCTGCCGAGTTTTTTTACGGGCGAATTTTGTTTCAGTCATGCGAAGTGGCCTCGATCAACCGATTGGACTTGTGATGTCGAGATACAAACCAGCAACCAGCAAAGTCGCGAGTAAAGCAACAACCGTCGTTGCCACTGGAATCATCTTGCCAACATCAGCACGGTAGACGCGACCACGACGAGACCTAAACCGCTCATAGATCGCAATTGCAGCATGTCCCCCGTCAAACGGCAACAGCGGCAACATATTAAACACCCCGACAAATACATTGACGCTCGCCAACAACATTAAAAGTCCTTTGAGTCCTTCGCTGCGCCCGATTTCACCACCAACTTGGCTGGCCCCAACAACAGTTGTCGGGCGAGTCATCGGATCTGGCTCATCTGCAATGACATTTGAAAAAATATTCGCAGGGTTAACAACAACAAACACACCGGCAACCGATGCACGAGAAGCTTGGGCCACATCATAAACGCCATAACCAAAAGCACTCAATGGGTTTTGTCGAACATAGCGATATGAATCTGTCGCTACCCCGAGAAACGCGACGCTGGCATTGACAGGACTGCTGATTAATTTAGTTTCAACAGAAAATACTTCGCCACCGCGCTTGAACTTTACCGTTACTGAGTCTCCGGGATTTTTGGCGGTCACCGCCTGAACTAACTCAGTGCGTCGGCTAATTGCAGTTGCATCAATCGCCAAAATTTGATCGCCTTGCTGCAGACCAATTCTTTCTGCTGGCGACTCTGCGACCGGGTCACCATAAATCAACAACTCCTTTGTGTCTGCGAAACGACCCGCAGTCGCATACACACCAACAAATAGCACTATCGCAATAATCATGTGCATCACAGAGCCCGCCGTGATCACAAGCATTCGCTTTGGAAACGACTGCTGACGATAGGTGCGAGGCTCATCAATGGGATCACACTCATCTAAATTATTCATGCCAACAATTCGAACAAATGCACCGATCGGCAAGGCTCTTATACCGAATTCAACTTCGCCACGTTTTATGCTCCAGACTCGCGGACCAAAACCCATATAGAACTGTGTGACTTTCATTCCGCTACGTCGCGCTGTCACAAAATGCCCTACTTCATGCAAAAAAACCGAGACAATTACCCCAGCGACAAACAGCAGCGACCAAGGATTTTTTACACCAAGCCACGCAAGTAAGCCAACAACGACAATCACCGTTGACGCAGTAGTCGCAGAATTATTTTGCGCGAAATCTTTGTCATCAGTTGCCCCGCCGGCAGCTATCTCATTACGGAACTTTGAGTAAAACGAATTCAACTTGCAACTTCCTTTCGTATCAAATCTCGAGCCCATCGGCGCGCGACTTTGTCTGCTTCTAAAATATCTTCAACTTGAGTTGGTATTAGACCGTCATGGTGTTGCATGGTTGCTTCAATGATTGCCGAAATCTGAGACCATTGCACTTCCCCAGCCAAAAATGCTTCAACTGCAATTTCATTGGCGGCACTCAGCCAAGCAGGCGCAGTACCACCAATACGCCCGGCAGCATATGCTAAATCCAAGCAGCGAAATGTGTCACTATCTGGTTTTTCGAAATCAAGTCGAGAAAGTTTCGTCCAGTCGATTGCGCCAAAACTTATCGCAGATCGCTGTGGATATTCAAGCGCATAAGCGATCGGTAATCGCATATCAGGAAGCGACAACTGGGCGATAGTTGCACCGTCGCGAAACTCGACCATTGAGTGAACGATTGACTGCGGGTGCACTACGACATCAATGCGTTGATAATCCAATCCAAATAATTCGTGAGCCTCGATAACTTCTAGACCTTTGTTCATCAATGTTGATGAGTCAACGGTAATTTTTGGACCCATCGACCAAGTCGGGTGTTTTAGAGCATCTTGTATTGTTACTTTTTCTAGGGATATTTTTGTGCGTCCCCTGAACGGACCCCCACTCGCAGTGAGCAAAAGCCTCGCCACATCATGTGAAACATTTTGAGAACTACGCAAGCATTGGTGAATCGCGCAATGCTCACTATCTACGGGAACAATCTCAGCCCCAGATATTTTTCTAAGTGGTGCAACAATTGGTCCTGCCGCAATAAGACTTTCTTTATTTGCAAGTGCTAGCCGTTTACCA
>CAMCUE010000058.1 GCA_945878705.1 Ferrithrix thermotolerans DSM 19514
GAGCTGATGTTGAGAATGTTTTGCAACTGTGGTTGCTGCGGCCAAAATTTGCGGTGAGCAGCGATAATTATTTGGTAACTGCAATACCGTTGTGCCACGAATTTTGTCTGGCAGATCATCAAATAACTTTTTGTCGGATCCGTTCCAGCCATAAATTGCTTGCATCGGGTCGCCGACTACGAAAACATCAGACCTTTGTCCACGAATTACATCAAATAGTTCGTACTGCAAAGGATTCATATCTTGTGCTTCATCAACAAATAAATGACGATAACGCCACCGCACGGCTTGCGCATAAGCGTTGTCATTTTTCATTGCTTCAACAACTCGTGTAATTAAATCGTCCAGGTCTAAAACATTGCGCTGCAATTTTAACTGCTCATATTTTTTATAAATCGTTGCTATTTCGTTGTGTGGTGCTGGTGCATAACGACCCAGTCGCTTGGCAGTTTGTGCGTAAGTCGCCGGTGGAATTAAGCGAGCGTGCGCCCAGTCAATTTCAATTAGTAATTCGCGGGAGCGGGAAGCCAATGGGTGATCGCCAATGGCATTGGCTAAAAGTTGCTGTCTGTTATTAATGATCGCTGGCATCGGCTTATGTAGATCAGATAGGCGCTGCCGCAACAGCGCCAGAGCAATCGCATGAAATGTACCGACAGTGACAGATTGCAATTCTCGTGCAAAACCAAGATGTGATAGTCGGCGGCGCATTTCGGCTGCCGCTTCACGAGTGAATGTAATTGCCAAGATGCGATCGGCGTTCGCAGTACCAGTAGCAATGCGATATGCAATGCGATGAGTTAGAACGCGAGTTTTTCCGGATCCTGCACCCGCATGAATTACCGTTGCTGTTTCTGGGCACGTGATTGCGGCGCGTTGGTCTGAGTCCATTGCCCTCAGTAGCTCTTCGGCGTCCACGTCCCAACGCTAGGCGGTAGTAGTATCTCTGTAAACTCTGCGCATGGGATATCCGCGCAAACTATTGAATCCAGGTGAGTTGGTGCATCTTGATTTGCACCCGCATTGGGTTGTGTTCGTGAAACCGGCGTTTCTGTCAATTTTGCTGGGGATTGCCTCAACAAAGGTCAACCAAATTGGAAACGCATCACTGAAAATTGGTGTAACTCGAGTTTTGATTGTGGCTTTGGTTGGCTCGATCGGCGCTGTCTGCTTCGTTGGTTTGAAATGGTATTTCACATTTTTTGTTGTCACCTCTCGCCGAGTTATTTATCGCGAAGGAGTTTTGGCGCGTCGTGGGGTTGAAATTCCATTAGAGCGTGTCAATAATGTCAATTTTGCACAATCAATTTTTGAGCGGATTCTTGGTGGCGGTGATCTGTTGATTGAGTCAGCAAGCGAAGATGGGCAACAGTTGTTTAGTGATATTCGCAAACCCGAGCAAGTGCAAAACATTATTCAGGAAGCGATTCACGCCAGTGGCAGCGATTCTTTTGTTGAAGATTCGGTTGTTGAACAACTTGAACGACTTGAAGCTCTGCTAAATCGCGGCTCAATTACACAGGCAGAATTTGAAGATCAAAAACGACGGCTACTTCAAGAATAAATATGTCTCGCGCAAAAGTATCTTCGACGATTGAACTTGAGTATGAAACATTTGGCGACCCTCAGCACCCTGCACTTATTTTGATGGAGGGCCATGGGGCCCAAATGGTTAAGTGGGATACTGAATATTGCAAAATGTTCGCAGCCAAAAATTTATTTGTGATTCGTTTTGATAACCGAGATTGTGGTTTGTCGACAAAATTAGACGGTGTCGATGTTGACTTGCCGGCAGTGTTGACAGCAGCGTTACTTGAAGAGCCAGTACCGCCTGTGCCGTACACACTTTCTGACATGGCCAATGATGTTGTTGGCTTGCTTGACTTCTTAAAAATTGATCGTGCACATATTTTTGGTGTTTCTCTTGGTGGCATGGTTGCTCAAGTTCTGACAATTGAACACCCCACGCGTGTGCGTTCACTGATTTCTGTGATGTCGATGTCTGGTGAACCAGAATTTGGTGAGTCACAACCCGAGGCAATCAGTGCTTTGTTGTCCGAAACACCCCCAGATCGTGCCGGATACATCGAACACTCGGTTGTTTATCAGGTTTATCATTCAAAAAAATATCGGAGCGACGAATTCTCAAAGACTTCGGCTGCGCGCGATTTTGACCGAATGTATTATCCCCAGGGCTCGGCACGACAACTCGCTGCTGTGTACGCATCGGGTCGACGCACAGAAAAGCTTCGCGCGATTAAAACCCCGACATTAGTTGTGCACGGTAAAGATGACACGCTCATTTCGCCGTCTGGTGGTGAGCGAACTGCTGAATTGATTCCTGGAGCGAAATTCGTGCTAGTTGAAGATATGGGTCATGACATGCCAAAGCCGCTTTGGGGATATTTAGTTGAACTAATTTCTGATTTCACTTTGAAGAATTGAACACGATGAAAAATATTGATGAACCTTCTCGCGGCCCATTGTCGGGTTATAAAATTGTTGAAATCGCAGGGATCGGCCCCGGCCCATTTGCGGCGATGATGCTCAGCGACATGGGTGCTGAAGTGATTCGTGTCGAACGAGTGCAGGCTGTTCGCGACGTTGCTGCAACTAGTGCGCATTGGGATGTGATGCTGCGCGGTCGTAAAAATATTGCGATAGACCTGAAACATAAAGACGGCGTTGAAACTTTGCTCAGCCTTGTCGAAAAAGCTGATGCGTTAATTGAAGGTTTTCGTCCAGGAGTAATGGAGCGACTTGGCATTGGTCCACAAGTCTGCGCGGCACGAAACAAGAAACTTGTCTTTGGTCGCATGACCGGCTGGGGCCAAGACGGTCCGTACGCAAATTCGGCGGGACATGATATTAATTACATTGCACTTGCTGGAGCGTTGGCGCATTTTGGTCGCGCAGGCGAAGCGCCAGTGCCGCCCCTAAACATGGTCGGTGACTTCGGAGGTGGTGGAATGTTGCTGGCCTACGGCGTTGTTTGTGCGTTGCTCGAATCACAGCGCAGCGGCGTTGGTCAAGTTGTTGATGCTGCGATGGTTGACGGTTCGGCAATCTTAATGTCAATGTTCTGGGGTTTAAAAAATATTGGGATGCATGACGAAAATGCTAGAGGCACGAACTTGCTTGACACCGGAGCCCACTTTTATGATGTCTACAAATGCAAAGATGAGAAATATATTTCAATTGGTTCTATTGAGCCACAGTTTTATGCCGAACTATTAAGACTTACAGGCTTGGCAGACGATCCACAGTTTGCACCACAACTTGATAAAACAAAGTGGCCGGAACTTAAAGTTCGTTTGACTCAAATTTTTTCAGAAAAATCTCGCGACGAATGGTGCAAACTTATGGAAGGCACTGATGTTTGTTTTGCGCCTGTGTTGACAATGAGCGAAGCGGCAAAACATCCACATAATGTCGCGCGTGAAACTTTCATCGAAATTGCCGGATCTACTCAGCCTGCGCCAGCACCACGATTTTCGCGTACGGCGACTGCGACTCCACAACCATCAGCGCACGCTGGTGCAAATTCGCGCGAAGTCTTGACGCAATGGGGAATAAAGAATATTGATGATCTGCTGCAGCGCGGTATTGTCAAAGAAATTACGCATTAGATTTAGGCGCAATGTCAACTCTTGTTTGCTTTCACGCGCATCCTGACGATGAGTGTCTCGCAACAGGCGGCACGATTGCCCGCGCATCTGCTGAAGGACATCGTGTTGTTTTGGTGGTCGCAACAGATGGCGCATACGGTGAAGTGCCGAACGATTTGCAGACTGATGAAACTCTCGTCGATCGCAGATTTAAAGAAGTGACTGCCTCAGCAAAAGTTTTAGGTATCGCCCGACTCGAGATGCTTGGCTACAAAGATTCTGGAATGACTGGTTGGCCACAGAATTCCGATCCGCAAGCTTTTATTAATGCTGATGTCGATGTGGCCGCGCAGAAGTTGGCAGCGATTTTGCTAGAGGAAAGTGCAGATGTTGTGACTATTTATGATTGGCACGGCAACTACGGCCACCCAGACCACATTGCGGTCTACAAAGTGGGACATCGGGCAGCAGAGATCGCTGGTGTCAAAAATATTTTTGAGATGACAACGAACCGAGATGCTTTTCGTCGAATGCGAGATATGGCTCTGAGTAATCCTGAAATTCTCAGCGAGACCGAAGGCATCGGAGATTTTGATCCAGATGGACCAGCCGATGATGGAAACCCGATAGGTGAGCCAGAAAGTTCAATAACACACCGGGTTGATGTGCAAAAGTATTGCGATCAAAAAAAGTTAGCGATTGCTTGTCATCGAAGCCAGATCACAGATACTTCGTTTTTTTTAAACATGACGGACGATGTGTTTCGACTTGCATTCGGCACAGAGTGGTTTATTAAACACGGAGAGTCTGGTCCACCACAAGACAGATGGCTATTTGAGTAATTTTAAAATTGCACTTGTCAGACACGGACGCGCATCTGCTGGTTGGGATACTGCCATTGATCCTGCGATTGACGATCTTGGGTTAAGTCAAGCGACTGACGCAGCAGCGAAGTTAAGCAAAATTTTTGATGATGAGCAAGTGCAAATAGTTTCAAGCCCGTTATTGCGATGTCAACAGACGGCTGAAGCGTTTACAAAACTTCGCGGTAGCCAAGTGCGAATAGTTGGACAAGTTTCAGAAATTCCATCGCCACCAGGTGTGCAGATGAAAGATCGTGTTGATTGGTTACGCAATGTAATGCAGGGCAAGTGGTCTGACTTAGATCCCAACTTCATTAGTTTTCGAGATGAATTGGTCAAGTTCGTACGGGGAATTAATCAAAATACTGTAATTTTTTCGCATTTTATTGCGATTAATGCAATTGTTGGTTCAATAATTAATGACGATCGGCTGGTAATTCACAAACTAGACAACTGCAGCATCACAATACTTGAGGGCGACACGAATGGCGCACTGCGAATCGCGCAAGGCGGTCACGAAGCAGACACCCTGATCCGTTAGATTTGGAATCAATGACTTCGGACAAAAAGGATGCACTGCGAGAACAGATCCTTGAATTAGTCGGCGAGTATTATGTCGAAGCGTTTCCTAAGAAACCGTTTTTAGGCGGTATTTCACAGATACCAGTTTCAGGAAAAGTATTTGATGAATCAGAGCTGACGAATCTTGTTGACTCGTCACTTGACTTCTGGTTGACATCTGGAAGGTTTGCCCACGAATTTGAAGAAGAATTCGCAAAAGTGATGGGTGTCAAACACGCAATGCTTTGCAACTCAGGGTCGTCGGCGAATCTTTTGGCAGTTTCAGCGCTTAAGTCTGATCGCCTGGGCAAGCGCGCTTTAGTTGACGGCGACGAAGTGATCACAATGGCTGCTGGGTTTCCGACAACGGTAAATCCGATTGTTCAAAATCGACTGATTCCGGTTTTTATTGATTGCGAACTCGGCACATACGATGCCACCGCCGAAAAAATGCAGGCTGCACTTTCGCCAAAGACTCGGGCAATCGTGATGGCGCACACACTTGGTAATCCATTTAACTTGGATGCCGTGATGAGTATTGCTAAAGAGAATAATCTTTTCGTTATCGAAGACTCATGTGACGCTGTTGGCGCAATGTATGACGGTAAACCAGTTGGTTCGTTCGGCGATTTATCATCTGCAAGTTTCTATCCGGCACATCATGTGACGATGGGCGAGGGTGGTTGTGTGCAAGCAAAAACTGCAAGCATGCGCAAGATTGTTGAATCACTGCGCGACTGGGGTCGTGATTGTTGGTGTCCAACTGGTCACGATGACACGTGTGGTCGAAGATTTGATTGGCAACTCGGTGGTCTGCCATATGGATACGACCATAAACATATTTATTCGCAGATCGGCTACAACTTAAAACTCACTGACATGCAAGCAGCGGTTGGTGTGGCACAACTAAAGAAACTGCCGGGGTTCATCGCAGCCCGACGAAAAAATTTCAATCGACTCTACGAAGGTCTGAAGAAGTACGAAGAGTTTTTGATTCTTCCGGAAACGACTCCAAAATCGGAGCCGAGTTGGTTTGGTTTCTTGATCACTATTCGTCCCGGGGCGCCAGTTAAGCGTTACGACTTGGTTCAACATATCGAGTCTCGCCGAATCGGCACTCGACAACTCTTTGCTGGCAACTTGTTAAAACAGCCTGCCTATCAAAATATTCCACATCGTGTAGTCGGTGACCTAACAAACTCCGACATCATTACGACGAATACTTTTTGGATTGGTGTCTACCCGGGTTTAACCGACGAAATGATTGACTACATGATCTCAACAATTGATGAGTTCATGGCTGGCGTATGACCTCAGGTAAAAAGTTAATTTCAATTGTCATTCCGGCTTATAACGAAGAAGACTGTGTTGACGAACTAGCACGGCAATTAACTAATGTAATGAACAAACTGAAAAAATATCAGTTTGAAGTTTTGATTGTCGAAAATGGGTCTAAAGACAAAACTTGGCCATTACTTCAAAAAATTGCTGCAACTGATAAGCGATTTAAACCGATTCGTTTGTCTAGAAATTTTGGAATGGACGGAGGCGTAACTGCAGGGCTTGAACTAGCGACAGGCGACGCCTGTGTGATTATGACTGCCGACCTACAAGATCCTCCTGAATTGATAATTGACTTCGCAAAAAAATGGGAAGAAGGATTTGAAAATATTTACATGATTGTTGAGAAACGAGAAACAAGTGGTTTTCTCAGACGGATCAACTCTCGAATGTTTTACTTTGTCGCCGATCGACTGACTGGTGGGCTAATTCCAAAAGGGGTTAGTGACTTTCGATTAGTTGATCGAAAAGTTTATGAAGTAGTCAGATCTATGCATGAAAGTAACCGCTTTGTTCGTGGGCTATTTGCATGGGTTGGCTTTAAATCTTTTGGCATTAGCCGGCCACGGCCAGCCCGTTTCGGCGGCGAATCTAAAGCAAAGTTAACAACCGTGTTGCGACTTGCGAAGCACGGAATCCTGTCTTTTTCAGATGTTCCACTGAGGTTTATCACCTGGTTCGGAATCGGCTGCTCAGGAATCGCACTCGGAACGATGGTGGTCTTTGCAATTCTTAAATTTATCATTGGTACACCGTTTGCTGGTTTTGCGACAATCGTAACTCTTATTTTGTTTTTCTTCGGTTTGCTTTCTTTTATGATTGGAATACTCGCCGAATATGTGGCGATGATTCACTCTGAAGTTAAGAACCGACCGAATTTCATTATTGCCGAAGTGATTAAT
>CAMCUE010000059.1 GCA_945878705.1 Ferrithrix thermotolerans DSM 19514
GACATATGTCGTCAATTCGCCAGATCTTGGCGAGCAGTTGAAAGTTGTGATGGCGGCACGAGATGAAGCAATGTCTGGTCACCGCGCGGCGAGCACGCTCGTAACAGTTCCTGCACTGGCACGACCAGAGTGGTTGCTTGAGATTGCAGTGGTCGCAGCGAGGCAACCAAACTCGTAGCCTTAACCTACGAACTATGGGTACAGATAAAACAACCGATTCAGGAATCGAAGTAGAGGCGCTCTACACCAAAGAATCTCTTGCAGGTTTTGATGAACAAGTCCTGCTTGGCGTGCCTGGTCAGGCTCCATACACGCGGGGTGTTTACCCGACGATGCACCGTGATCGGCTTTGGACGATGCGTCAGTACGCGGGTTTTGGCACAGCAGCCGACACGAATCAGCGGTTTAAGTTTTTGCTAGATGCTGGGCAGACTGGTTTATCGTGTGCGTTTGATCTGCCAACACAAATGGGCTACGACAGTGATCACCCGCGTGCCGCAGGCGAAGTTGGAAAAGTTGGCGTAGCGATTGATTCGATTGAAGACATGCGAGTGCTGTTAGCCGATTTGCCGCTGGACAAAGTGACAACATCAATGACGATTAATTCGACGGCGTCTGTGTTGTTGCTTCTTTATGAACTAGTTGCCGAAGAACGCGGAGTTAAGTCAACTGAGATTTCTGGGACGATTCAAAATGATTTGTTGAAAGAATATATTGCACGCGGAACTTATATTTATCCGCCCCGACCATCAATGCGAATCATCACGGATATTTTCGCGTACTGCGCTAAGCATGTTCCGAAATGGAACACGATTTCAATCTCCGGTTATCACATTCGTGAAGCGGGCAGTACTGCAGTTCAAGAACTTGCGTTCACTTTGTCGAATGCAATTGCATATGTGCAGGCGGCAATTGATTCTGGCCTTGATGTAGATGATTTCGGACCGAGACTTAGTTTTTTTTGGAACGGTCACAACAATTTTTTCGAAGAAGTCGCAAAGTTTCGCGCGAGTCGCCGAATGTGGCACACGATAATGACTAAAAGATTCGGCGCGAAGAACCCCGCCAGCGCATTGATGAGGTTTCATACCCAAACGGGTGGCTCAACTTTGACTGCACAGCAACCGCAAAACAACATTGTTCGTGTTGCCGTGCAAAGCATGGCTGCAGTCATGGGCGGTACTCAAAGTTTGCACACCAATGGATTTGATGAAGCATTGAGTTTGCCAACCGAAGATGCGGCTCGCATTGCGTTGCGAACACAACAAATAATTGGCTACGAGAGTGGAGTCACAGATACACCAGATCCGCTTGCTGGTTCGTATTATGTCGAGTCATTGACTAATCAAGTTGAACGCCTTGCGTGGGAGTACATCGAGCGAATTGAAGCAATGGGTGGTGCTGTTGCGGCGATTGAATCTGGTTTTCAGATGGGTGAGATTGAAGAGTCCGCTTATTCGTATACGAAATCGATTGATGATGGCTCGCGCGTGTTGGTCGGGGTTAATAAGTTTGAAATTGAAAATGATGTGCGCCCAGTACCGACCAAGGTTGATCCAGAACTTGAGCGCAATCAAATTGCAAGGGTGGCGAAATTGCGTGCAACACGAAACCAGAGCGATGTGACTGCAGCGCTTGAAAAATTGAAGGATTCGGCACTTAAAAGCGACAATATTTTGTATCCGATGAAAGACGCATTGCGAGCAAGCGCGACTCTCGGTGAAGTCAGCGATGTGTTGCGTGAAGTGTTTGGCGTTTATCAGCCGAGTTAATTAGATCGTTAATCAGATCGTTAATCAACTAGCTATATTTGTGATTTTCACAGGTGGTCGTTCAAGAACTGGCGCTTCGCGTTGCGGGTGACCGAGATAGATCATCGCTGTTATATGTGTGCCCGGTTTGAAATTACAAAAGTTTGCAACATCCTCGTTGACGCCTTTAGGGCAACTTGACCAAAAACTCGCAAGACCAAGAGTTGTCGCGCCGAGCAAAATATTTTGGATACCAGCGCTAACTGCGTCGCGATTTTCCTCGGTGCGCAACTGCGTGTCTCCAGGTTCGGTGCCGACGATCAAAATAACTGGAGCGCGTTGAAACTTTGTTCTTGCTTTTGCAACCTTTTCTGGCTTGTCGCCTTCGCGAGCCATTGCATCAGCAGTGCAGTTGCTAAGGCGTGCGCGAGCGTCGCCCGTTACGGCAGCGAACATCCATGGAAATGTCATTTTGTGATTTGGCGCCCACATCGCGAGTTCGCAAAGTTTCTCGAGTGTGCCACTATCAAGCGCGCGATCTTTGTCGACCATCATGTCGGTGCGCCGTGCCCGAATTAGTTCTCTCAGCGACTCAAAGTTCATAGGCACAAAACCTAGTGCATGATGTGGGCACGAACCCGCGGGTGGAAAAGGCGAATAACTTTTGTGGCACGGTTCAGTTGACGCTGCGTGCGAAGATTTCGCGCAGAAATTATTTCTCCGAGACTTTTTATTGCTGGTATTTTTTCATGACTAATTTTGCCGTTTTTTCCGAGTGCTGTTGCGAGCCTCAGCAGAAGGTCGCCTCGCTCATATGTGGCCGCAATAACTGCGAACTTGGTTATCAACTGTTCTGTTTCTGAAGTTGCAACTTTTTCAGGAGAGAGCATGAACAGAGCATCGGCAAAAGTTGCCTGACCAAGCTCATTGAACTGATCTGGCGACCAACGGTAGATGTAAGTGAAGTCGATGAATTCGAGACCAGTTTGGCGTAAGAAGCTGAAAATTTGATCAAACAGTGGTTGGCCCAAATAAAGCTCGCAGAGTTCTACTTCGATATCAATTGCGATTACGGAAGAGAGTGATTCCATCGCGCCCTTAAGGACATCAAGTTCGGCACCTTGAACATCAAGTTTGATCACATCAAAGGGCTTGCCGATTTGGTTGCTGACCTCATCAAGCGTGATGCACTCAATTTTGATTTTGTCGACGATGTCATTGCGTTCAGGATCTTGAAACAGATCATAAAATTCTCGATTTGGAGTATAAATAGACGAGGCCATCGGTTTTCGGCAGAGATTCAGTGTGACTTCGCCGGCGGAGTGCCAGAGTGCTCGCTTGATCAGTGTTTGAGAATTGTACGGGGAAGTTGACTCGGGAGACATCAAATTTTCGGAAGATCGGAGGTCAGGTTCTACTGCAAAGTAATCAATATATTTTTGAACTACAGTCCATCGGTCATACACGCCGTTGGCAGCTCCGACATCTAGTAACGAGATTTTCGTCGAACCGAGAATTTTTCCAACAAGTTCAGCAACTTTTTTTTCAAATTTTGAAGTTGCAAGTTTTTTGATAATATTTTTTAAACGAAACATAAGTTATCCGTCAGTTTTTGTGGAGCGCCGAGTTGAGGCCGCCCCAAGAACCTGTGCGTTGTGATGCTTCGACGGCGCCAGTTTGGCTGTTGCGACGGAACAATAAATTATTTGCGCCAGAAAGTTCGCGGGCTTTGACAATAGTTGCGTCGGGAAGTTTGACAAGCGTGCCACCCGTGACATATAGGCCAGCTTCAATGATGCAATCGTCGCCAAGGCTGATGCCAAGCCCGCTGTTTGCACCAAGCAGACAACGCTTGCCGACACGAATTACTTCCTTTCCGCCGCCAGAAAGTGTGCCCATAATTGAAGCGCCGCCGCCGATGTCAGAACCGTCGTCAACAACTACGCCAGCAGAAATACGACCTTCAACCATTGAAGTACCAAGTGTGCCGGCGTTGAAGTTACAGAAACCTTCGTGCATCACAGTTGTACCCGCAGCAAGGTGAGCGCCTAGGCGAACACGCGATGCATCGGCGATGCGCACTCCAGATGGCACTACATAGTCAGTCATCCGCGGAAACTTATCAACACCGTGAATCGTCAGATGTTCGCCATTGCGTCGCAAACTATATGCAACTTCATCAACTACAGCAATTTCAACTGGGCCGATTGATGTCCATGCGACGTTTGCTAACAGGCCGAAGATTCCGTCAAGGTTCATTGAATTTGGAAGAGCAAGTCGATGCGACATCAAGTGCAGACGCAAGTAAGCATCGGCTGCATCTTTTGGTGCGACACTTGTGTCAATTGAAATATTTACTGGCACGAGCCCAACTCCGCGACGCGGATCAGTGTGTGACTGCGGCAAAGACGAGAGAAATTCTTTCGGAGCGCTTTCGCCCCATCCGAGTCGACGGAAAAAGACATCTAGTACCGAGTCGTTGGGTGAAACCGTAGCGACACCAACACCCCAAGCGAGTCTTACAGAGATCATGAGTCGAACACTTCTGGCCGTAAAGTTGGAAACAAGATCACATCTTTGATGCTGGTGGCTCCGCTGAGCAGCATTACAAGTCGATCAATGCCGATGCCAAGACCGCCAGTTGGTGGCAGACCATATTCAAGAGCACGCAAATAATCTTCGTCGATTGTTCCTGCTTCGAGATTTCCTGCGGCTTTTGATTTTGCTTCTTCCGCAAATCGCTCACGCTGTTCGATCGGATCATTTAGTTCGGTGAAACCATTTGCGAGTTCGTGTGTGCCAACGAACAGCTCAAATCGCTCAGTCAAGAACGGATCGTCTCTGTCGACTCGGGCAAGTGGCGAAATTTCCACTGGATGACCAGTTACGAAAGTTGGTTTAAGCAGTGTCGACTCAGCTTTTTCGGCAAATATTTCTTCGATGATTCGCCCCGATCCCCAACGAGTTTCGGTATGGATGTCGTGTTTCTGTGCGATTGCACGCAACGAATCGACACTTTGTGATGGATGAACTTTTTCGCCGACTGCGTCACTAGCGAGGTCAATCATTCGCACACGGCGCCACGGTTCAGCAAGATCGAATTCGGTGCCGCGGATATTTACAAATGTTGTGCCGAGTGCATCGCGAGCCGCATTACGAATCAAGACTTCGGTTAAATCCATGACATCGGTGTGATCAGCAAACGCCTGGTACGACTCCATCATTGTGAACTCTGGGTTGTGTCGTGTCGAGACGCCTTCGTTGCGAAACACTCGACCAATTTCAAAGACGCGCTCCATGCCGCCAACGATTAATCGCTTTAGATGAAGCTCGAGCGCAATTCGCAGGTAAAGCTGCATATCAAGTGTGTTGTGATGAGTAACGAACGGTCGAGCATGTGCACCACCAGCTTCCATGTGCAGAACCGGAGTTTCTACTTCGATGTATTCACGCTCGCTGAGCGTGCGTCGGAAACTTGAAATTGTTGCATGGCGAACTTCAAACACTCGTCGCGCTTCGTCGTTGACAATTAAGTCTGCGTAGCGTTGGCGATAACGGGTATCGATGTCAGTTAGCCCGTGAAACTTGTCTGGCAGTGGTCGAAGTGCTTTAGAAAGCAACGTGACAATCGAGACTTTGACCGACAGTTCGCCTTTGCGAGTAGTCATGATGTTGCCGTGTGCACCAACCCAGTCTCCGAGGTCTAAATTATTGATCGCATCAAATTGTTCGTCGCCGACTACTGACTTTGAAACGAACAACTGAATGTCCGCACTGCGATCGCGAATCGTCACAAATATAAGTTTTCCCTGATCACGCTTAAGCATGATTCGTCCTGCGACCGAAACAAGTTCTTCAGTTTCGTTCCCGGCTTCTAGTGGAGCAAATTTTTCACGCAATTCGCCGAGTGTGTCGGTGCGGTCAAAACGATATGGATATGGGTTGACGCCAGTCGTTCGCAATTCGTCAATAGCCGAAAGTCGGCGAGTGCGCTCAGCTTGGAAGCCAGATCGACTTTCAGTGATTTGGCCCGTTTCTTGGCTGGTGCCTTGATGCTCGTTATCGTTTTCGGTTGTCACATTGCTCGCTTCATTCAAATTAGATAATCGCTATTGTAATTCGTTCAGACCGAAGCAATAGGGGCGAATTATCTGTTATTCAATAACGAGCAGGACATCACCAGCACCGACAGTGTCGCCAGCCTTGCAACTGATTTTCTTTACTGTCCCGGCTTTGTCTGCTTGAATCTGATTTTCCATTTTCATGGCTTCAAGCACCAAAACAGCCTCACCTTGTGCTACAACTTGACCTTCAGACACGAGCAACTTAATTACTGTGCCTTGCATCGGTGCCGTGACCGTTCCAGTCGCGGCCGTCGCCGACTGGCTTGAGCCACGCGAGGCAGATCGAGTTTTTGTTGTTGGTGCGCCTGCGCCGGCAAATGGTGGTACCCAAACTTTGACATCAAATCTTTTACCGTTGACCTCAACGACAGTATTTTTCTCAACTAGACCCTCGCTGTTGGCCTGTGTCTCACCGGTCGTTGAAGTAATTTTCGATAAATCCAAAGTCTCTTCAACCCACTTGGTCGAATGTTTCGTCGCGGCAAAGTCTGGATGTCGCAAAATCGCCAAGTCGGCTTCGATCGTTGTATGTAAACCTTCAATCTTGGTTTCTTCAAGAGCGCGAATCGTGCGTGCGATCGCGGTCTCGCGGTCTTTGCCCCAAACAATTAACTTTCCAATTAGGTTGTCGTAATACTGACTGACCGTGTCGCCCGATTCGTAGCCAGCGTCAAATCGCACACCAAACCCATCGGGTGTCGTAAGTTTCGTGATCGTTCCAGGTGATGGCAAGAACTTGCCCGCTGTCGGATTCTCGGCGTTGATACGAACTTCAATTGCGTGTCCACGACGCGCAGCCAAAATTTGCTTTTGCGTCATCGGCAATTTCTCGCCAGATGCAACACGAATCTGCCACTCGACCAGGTCAATTCCGGTGATTAGTTCAGTGACTGGGTGTTCGACCTGTAATCGTGTGTTCATTTCTAAAAAGAAAAACTCTTCATCCTGATAAATAAATTCAACAGTGCCTGCATTGAAATAGCCCACTGCTTTTGCGGCCTTGACGGCAGCAGCACCCATTTCTTCTTCTACGCCATCTGGTAATGCTGGTGCTGGGGCTTCTTCGATAAGTTTTTGGTGGCGTCGTTGCGCTGAGCAGTCGCGTGATGAAACCCACACGACATTGCCATGAGTGTCACCGACAAGTTGAATTTCAATATGCCGTGGCCACGAGAGATATTTCTCAACATAAATTTCATCCCGGCCAAAAAAGGCTTTCGACTCACGCTGCGCAGATTCCATTGCTTCTTGCACGCTCTTTTCGTCGCGCACAACTTTCATACCGCGTCCGCCACCGCCGAATGCTGCTTTGATAGCAACTGGCCAACCATGGCT
>CAMCUE010000060.1 GCA_945878705.1 Ferrithrix thermotolerans DSM 19514
TCGTCAATATCGGCGAGTAATTGCATTGCAAGTGGATGCAGCCGAGACTCGGTGTAACGACTTGCTGCTGGACCAAAGTCTGGCGAACCGTAGTTGCCGTGAAAGTCGATTAGCGGATGACGCAACGAAAACGGTTGGGCCATGCGCACGAGTGCGTCATAAATTGCGCCATCGCCGTGCGGGTGATAACGCGCCATCGTGTCGCCAGTTACGCGCGCGCACTTTACAAACGGGCGATCTGGACGAAAACCTTGTTGATGCATATCCCAGATAATTCGACGGTGTACTGGTTTTAACCCGTCGCGCACATCTGGCAGCGCTCGCGACATAATTACCGACATTGCGTAATCTAAAAATGAGCGTTCCATTTCGTCTTGTAATTGCACAGGCTGCACACCGACACCAGTTGTCAGTGGTAGTTGCGCGACACTAGAGCCCTTGCCGGCTGGCTTCGCTGGTGATTTAGCAGAAGATTTCTTGCTTGATTTCTCAGCCGGCTTCTTCTTCGGTTTTTTATTTGGTTTTTTTGATGCCATAAATTTTGTCGTCCTATTTGAGGGTGGTTTTAGAAGTCAAGGTTGCGCACATCTCGTGCGTTCTTTTGAATAAACGCCTTACGGCTTTCGACATCGTCGCCCATCAAAACACTCATCACATTCTCTGCTTCAGCGGCCTCTTCTACATTGACTTGCAACAGTGTTCTGGTTCCCGAGTCCATGGTTGTGCTTCGTAGTTCTTGCCAATCCATTTCGCCTAAACCTTTAAGGCGTTGAAACTCTTTTTTGTGATTTGGGTTTGCTTTCAAAAATTTCTCTTTGGCAGCTTCGTCTTTAAGATAAGTTTTTTCTTTTCCGATTTCGGTTGAGAACAACGGTGGTTGAGCAATATAGATGAAACCACTTTCAACCATCGGCCGCATCTGACGATAAAAAAACGTCAACAGCAATGTCCGAATATGGCTGCCGTCTACATCAGCATCAGCCAAGATGATCACTTTGTGATACCGCGCTTTTTCGGCGAGGAATTCGTCGTTGCCGACTCCGCCACCAATTGCGGTAATCAACGCTTGCACTTCGGTGTTCTTCAGCATTTTGTCAAGTCGCGCGCGCTCAACATTTAAGATCTTTCCACGAATCGGCAAAATTGCTTGCCGTTGTGGATCTCGTGCGTCAACAGCGGTACCGCCAGCCGAATCACCCTCAACGATGAAAAGTTCGCTTTCTGCAGGGTTTCCACTTTGGCAGTCTTTTAATTTGTCGGGCATTCCAGCACCGGAAAGAGCTGTTTTTCTACGTACGGCATTGCGAGCATTCTTGGCTGCAATTCGCGCTTGAGCGGCGGCAACTGCTTTTTTAATAACTCGGTTAGCTTCAGTTGGATTTTCAAGCATCCATTCTTCGAGTTTTGTGTTTGTTTCTTTCTGGACGAACGAGCGAATTGAAACATTGCCCAGTTTTGCTTTTGTTTGTCCTTCGAATTGTGGTTCGCGCAACTTCACGGTCACTATCGCCGTGAGACCTTCGCGAATATCTTCACCCAAAAGATTTTCTTCTTTCTCTTTTAGCCCACCAGATGAGCGCGCATACTTATTTACAACCGAGGTCAGCGCAGTTTTAAAACCTTCAACATGCATTCCACCTTCAACAGTTGAGATTCCGTTGGCATAACCAAAAATACCTTCGTGGTATCCGGTATTCCATTGCAAAGCAATTTCTAGAGTCTGATCGGCTTCACTTGCTTCGTAATGGGCAACTTTACTGAATAAGGCCTCGCGGGAAACATTTAGGTGTTTAACGAAATCAATGATGCCACCTTTGTATTGATAGACAACTTTGTCTTTTTTATCTTTGCGCTTATCTTCAAATACGACTTCAAGGTTGCGATTCAGAAAAGCAATCGTTTGCAACCGTTCAAGCACGGTACGCGCAACAAATTCGATTCCTTCTGATGCAAAAATTATTGGGTCGGGCCAAAAACTAATAGTTGTACCGGTTTTAGATTTTGATTGTGAGGCGCCTTGTTTTTGTATCTTCGTTTTAGGAGTTCCACCGTCAATAAATTCTTGCCGGTATCGAGAGCCATCTCGATCAATTTCTGCGATAAGCCGTCTTGATAATGCGTTAACAACGCTTACGCCTACACCGTGTAACCCACCAGAAACTTTGTATCCTTCGCCACCGAATTTTCCTCCGGCGTGTAACACAGTGAGCACAACTTCAAGTGCGCTTTTGCCTTTGTGCGGACCGGAAGGATATGGGTCAACAGGGATTCCACGGCCGTTGTCGTGCACTGAACATGAGCCGTCTTCGTTCAGAGTCACGGTGATGCAAGTGCAGTAACCAGCCATCGACTCGTCAACAGAGTTGTCAACAACTTCCCAAATTAAGTGGTGTAATCCGGTTAATCCTGTTGACCCGATGTACATTCCGGGTCGCTTGCGAACCGGGTCTAAGCCTTCAAGAACCTGAATATCTTTGGCGGCATAAGAAGCAACTACGGGTTTTGCTGAACCACTACTTTTCTTGGGTTTAGCTTTAGTTACTGCCATTTTTGAGATACCTTTTCAATTGCTAATCGGTGACTTATTCTACTATCTAACTGTTCGCGCGACCTGACTTCACTCGAATATCTATTCCACTAATTGTTGTACCTGTGTGGTGACTCAGAGTTGTGCAGATGTCACGCTCAAGAAACTTCATATGAGTCGACCATGCGGGGTCATCTACTTCTATTAGCAAACGGCCTCTATCAAGTTTGATTGGTGAAACATGTTGCGCAACCTGTTCACCGACTAATTCTTTCCATAACCCGAACACCCCAGACACCGTGTCGATGTTCGGTGAACCGAGTCGCTGCAATAAACGATTAATTTCTTCTCCTAAAAACGCGCTGTGGTTTTGATTGTGCTCGGATGGATAATCGTCGCCGTGATCAACCGTTTGATCACCATTATTGTCGCTCATAAAGAATCGAGAACGGTGCCGGCTTGAATTCTCACGCTTCTGCCAATGTGTGCACCCAACGGCAACTCGGATGCAGTTGTTATCAAAACTTGTCCAACTGGAAAATGATTAAGTAACGCTCGAGCACGATCTGGGTCAAGTTCAGACAAAACATCATCCAGCACAAGTATCGGAATCTCACCAACGCTTTGACTGATAAACCTATGGAGTGCAAGACGAAGTGCCAGCGCCAAGGTTCGTTGCTCTCCTTGAGATGCGTGTGTTCTCGCGGTAAGACCGTTAATTTCTAGATCAATATCGTCGCGATGCGGACCAACAGTTGTGACTAAACGACGAAGATCTTCGCTTCGAGACTTTTGTAGCGACATCTCCAACCCATCGGACAACCAAACTGGCGAGTAATCAACAATAATGTTGCACTCACGTTGGGCAAGTTCTTGATATGCGTGCGTTATAAATGGGGTTAGTTGGATAATCAAATTATTTCTCGCTTCACCAAGTTGGGTTCCGAGGCTGACGAGCTTCTCATCCCAAAGATCCAACATTGAATTAACTGCATTGTTAACTCGCCCACCTGATTGTTTAAGCACCGCATTTCGTTGCCGCACGACGCGATCTACTTCAAGTCTCAGTGAGTCGTACTTAATTGCAAATGCAACAAGCGAGTCATCCATAAAGTCTCGACGAAGATGTGGCCCACCTTTAACTAAATCCAAATCGTCGGGAGAGAAAACTGTTGTCCTGACCATTCCTAATAGGTCGCGAGTTTTCGGCAACTTAACACCGTTAACCAAAACTTGATTACGTCCCTGAGTAGTCAACTTGGCTTCAATTAAAATTTCGCGTTTGTCGTCGTGGCACACTTTGGCTCGAACAAACGCAGTATGAGTTGTGTTGCGGATCATCGCTTCGGTTGGCACTCCACGAAAACTTTTCATCGTTGAGAGATATCCAAGTGCTTCAGTCAAGTTAGTTTTACCTTGACCGTTGGCGCCGATTATTGCGGTCACTCCAGTATCAAAATCAATCTTCGCACTCGTGTAGTTACGAAAATCGCTGAGTTCAATGTGTTGTAAAATCACCTCAGGTTGACGCTAGGCAAGCTCTATTGCAGTCTCGGTTTGCAGGCAAACTAAGTTGTCAACCGTTGCGGCATCACAAGATATAAGTAGTTCGTGTCGCCGATACCGCGCAAGACTGCTGGTTTAACTGGATCAGTTGATTCGATAGTTATCTCGTCACCACTGATTGCATCAATCCCATCAAGTAAATATTGCGAGTTAAACCCAACTGTAATTTCGTCGCCAACTAGTTTGGCTTCAAGTTCTTCAAGACCTTGACCAAGATCTTGAGTAACTACTGTCAGACGAATTGAGTTCTTTAACATTTCAAGGCGCACCGGGGTTGTTTCGCGGGCAAGAATTTTTAAACGCCGAACCGCTTCTAACAATGGCTCACGAGCGGTCGTTGTCTTGTTTGGATAGTGGGAAGAAATCAACTGCTTATATTTTGGAAACTCGACATTCAACAAGGTTGTTGTCAGCGTTGCGCTTCCTACTTCAAATGTTGCTCGGTTCTCGCCAAGCGCCATTGTCATCGTTTCGGCCCCACCAATCAAGCGTTCAAGTTCGGCTAACGCCCGACCCGGAACAACGATTTCAACACCATGACCAAGCATTGTTGCACCAGGCAACTCGCGCACGGCTAAACGGTATGAATCTGTGGCAACTAAGCAAACTGAGTCAGGTTCGGCAACCATCAAAACACCAGTTAAAGCCAAGCGTTGCATATCGTTTGACGACGCTCGGACAACTTGGTTCAGCGACTCCGCGAAAACTTTTGCACTAAGCGTCACTGGTTGAGTGCCCGCCAAAACAATTTTTGGAAAATCGGAAGCAGCGAAGAGGTGCACTTTAAATTCTGCGGTGCCAGCGGAAACTGTTATGTCTTCTCCTTGAGTTTCAATAGTGACCTTCTCTTGTGGCATCGCCCGAACAATGTCGCTGATTAGTTTGGCGCTAACAACTACGATGCCATCTTGTAAACCGGCGACATTTAGACAGAACCTGACACTCAGATCATTGTCAGTACAAGTCAAAATAAGCGCGTTACCTTTCACTTCAATGTGCACCCCAGATAGCGCCGGCATTGCGTTGTTTCGATTTGAAGCAACTCGGGCTGCGCCTGCTAGTGCCTCTGTAAGAAGTTCTCGCTCGACTCTAAATTTCATGATTTAGCCTCACTTGTGATGTGTAATTGTTTTGCGGAGACGGAGGTTATTGAATGTGGAAATTCTTCTATATAACTAATAACAGTAATAAGTGCTGTGGATTGTGGATTAGCTACCTCTAAGCCAGCGTAGACGGGGTTTGACCCTGTGTAAACACGATGGGTAGTTAACACATCTTGCAACTTTGTAGTTTCTCGCTCGGTTGAGAACCTACGGTTATCCCCTAGTAATCCAGAAGATTTACACACGGTTGCACACAGAGCGCTCATGTCGTTTTAAATTTCTTAATTAATTCGGTTACCTGTTCATAAACTTGTTTGCGCTCTTTAATCACGCGGTTTGTTTTTTCAACGGCATGAATTACAGTCGTGTGATCTCTTCCACCGAACAACCGAGCAATTGCTGGGTAACTCAACTCAGTTAATTCACGAACCACATACATTGCGGTCTGTCGAGCAGTGACTAGCGGTCGTTGGCGGCTCTTGCCCTTGATATCTTCAACACTGAAGCCAACAAAATCAGCAATTTCTTTTAATAATTGCTCGTCGGTTCGCGGCTTGACTGCATTTTTAGTTAGTAGATCAGTTAGCAAAGTTTTGGCGAGGTTTATATCAACAGTCATTTTGTTGAGACTTGCGTATGCAGTTGTGCGAATCAACGCGCCTTCTAGTTCACGAATATTCGAAGTTACGTTGCTAGCGATGAACTCAAGAACCTCGCCTGATGTTTCCGTTCCATCACGCTCAGATTTATTACGAAGAATCGCTAAACGCGTTTCCATATCTGGTGGTTGAACATCGGTAATTAGCCCCCACCTGAACCGACCTCGTAATCGATCTTCTAAAGTTGGGATTGCATCTGGCACACGGTCAGAAGAAATAATAATTTGCTTGTTTGCGCCATGCAGTGAATTAAAAGTATGGAAGAATTCTTCTTGAAGACCTTCTTTGCCTTCCATGAATTGAATATCATCAATCAGCAAAACATCGACCTCGCGGTATCGACGTTTGAATGCAGCAATTGTATTGTTGCGAATTCCGTCAACATATTCGTTCAAGAAAGCTTCTGTTGAAACATAGCGAACTTCTAGATCTGGATAATGTTCATGAACGTAATAGCCGATGGCGTGCAACAAATGGGTTTTACCCAAACCCGCAGCACCATAAATAAACAAAGGGTTATATGACCGTCCAGGAGTCTCGGCGACGCGCATGGCAGCAGCCAACGAAAATTGATTTGATGCACCCTTAACAAAAGTTTCAAATGTATAACGGGGGTTTAGTCCGATCGCGGCGCCTTTACCGGTACGTGTTTTTTGTACCGCGAATTCTTTTTTGGTTTGTCTTTCAATTACAACTGGTTCGTCAAGTGTTTTTGGTTTCTCGGTAGTTAAGCGCTCAAGAACATCTACAGCCGTTGCTGTTTGAATATCGACTAGCAGTTCACGATCAGCAGCACCAACTTCATCAAGAGCATCTCGAACTAGCGACATATAACGAGTCAAAATTCGGTCTCTAACAAAAGAGTTAGGTACTCGTAAACGCAAACTCATTTTGTTATCAAAAACTGGTACAGCGTCGTTAAACGTCGAGAACCATACGGCTTCAGAAACCTGAGACCGCAAAACTTGAGCGGTGGCCGTCCATATTGTTTCGTACTCCGCAGTTGTTTCAATTGCTGGTGTTGTTAGTTCGTCAGTCATTAGTCATTACCGTTCTTGGCTCATTAATCTTTTTTCGTTTATCAATCTTTGTCAACCGATTTAGGTTTCAAAACCATCCACACCTGTGGACAGTTTTCAAAAATCTCAATCGGGAGTGAAAAGTTAGCAGGTTTTCCACAGACTAAAAAAACCAAGGAATCTAGTTATGGTGTTGCCCTCTCGTATTTTTGCCCCTAACCTTACGAAGATAACTTTTTCTTGACGTCAGGA
>CAMCUE010000061.1 GCA_945878705.1 Ferrithrix thermotolerans DSM 19514
TGCGAGTACTCCCATTTGACCAAGTGACAGCTCGGGCAATAACCAAAAAAGTCGGCTTATCGCTGCCAACAATTTCAAATAACTTCGGATCAATGGCAGGACTGTTCAACGAAGTAACAATCAAATTAAGAAACGACGTACTCGCGCGACACGACAAAATACTCGATCAAAGCATTTTTCTTGACCCAGATTTTATTTTACGAACACGCCTCGTGGCATGGCTAACACTTGAAGGCGAAAATCCTGGCCAATTCAACAATCAACTAATAGAAAACATTGCACCACAGTTTCAAACTGCACTCGGCGATCTCAGCCTGCGCACCACCACCGCATGGCTAACACTAATAATATTTATGGTCGAAGGACACGCACTATTTTCTGAAGTTCACGAACACCCGCCCACACAAATCACCGACGGCTTAACATTACTCACACAACTACGCCAACAGTTACAAAAATCCGAACAGACCCTTGGCTGGAACAACTAGAAAGCGAGATAACAAGAAAGCCAGAAACCTGGCTGGCCAGCAATTTGCAGGGCAGGTTATGCGTATTTGGCCAGCGGACCCTGCCAGGTCGAATTAAACCGCGAAATCGTCTTTAGAAATGTCTGCACAAGTTCAGCACTCCCGTGCTGCTCAATCAACTTCATCGCCTCGCTATAAACATTTTCGTCTTTTTCTAATGCAGTCCACCTATAGCTTTGCCCCATTTTCGGCCCATCAGCAATATTCTTTCGTGGGATCGCATTTTGACTCATAATTTTTTTAATGCCCTTGGCTTGCTCGCGGCCGAGGAACTTACCTAAAGTTTGCAACTCTGAAACTGGATCAAGGACCAATTTTTCAAACTGTATAAAATGTAAGCAATCGCCTGAAACTGACTTAGATTCATAGCTGTCAATCACCCAGTTGCATAAAAAATTGACAGAAAGTAGCGCCTGATCAAACGTACTTGACTGTGCGAACTGTTCTGCCCACGAACTTGCAAACCACGGCACCTTGTTTCCATCGCAATCAACTGTCAAATTGATTTCGCGAACACGACGCCAGCGTGAAGGCTCAAGAAATCTAGACCAATGCGTAACAAGGTGAATCGGGTGTCTCACTACTTCCACAAATTTGAGACGTGAGCCGAACGCATCGATAAATGGTTGCATCACCGGATAGATGCAATGTGTCGTTATGTTGTTCGCAATATTTTTTTCGTCAATTGTCAGGGCGATTGCCTCTCCATCTTTACTGAATAGTCTGGACACGAACTTAAAAGGCGTTGGGTGATATCGCGGACCAGTCTCGTCACGCCAGCGCAGGTTGACCTCTCGGCCGATCAAGTTGTAGTACTGATTTCTACCCGCAATTAATTGCAACAAGGTCGTTGATGCATTTCGATTAATTGAGCCCAAGTGATCAAGCGCACATAAGTAGTCGTAGTCGGGGTTGTACTTAAAGTGTTCAACGCGATCAAACCCGCCGACGAGGGTGCTGACTAGCTGTTTTCCCGAGCCCCAAAGACCGTCAACCACGATGACATCATTACTGAAGTCTTCGAACTTTTTAAGCGGCCACTTACTCAGACATTCACCTTTCAATCACTACTCTCAAAACGGTACTCAATAAAACTTCTTTGCATTTGCTTTTGCAGGGCAGGAGGGATTTGAACCCCCGACCATCGGTTTTGGAGACCGGCGCTCTACCAACTGAGCTACTGCCCTAAATTGCACTTAATTTATGCTCATCACGATAGCCCCACTCGTGCCACGCGCACCAACGGCTTTTAGACAATCCAGTCTTGGTTGTCGCGCAAGAACTGTGCGCCATATTTCGACCAAATCTCGCCGTGAAAAGTCTCTCGATCTGGTCCGATGATTTCTGAATATTTTTTCCAAAACTTATTTTGTAGTTCGTCATCGAGTGGCTCAGTTTTCCATTTGCCTTCGAGGCGATCAAGCATCTCAAGCATTAGATCTTTAATTTCAGATGGCGTGTTGCTCTTGACCGACACGCCAGCCGTAGTGAATTGAGATGTTGCACCAAATCGAGCGACGCCACGCTCGCCCATCTCGGTGAGATTCAGGCGTCTGCCAGTCGCTTTGTCAATCATTGTTTTTGCGATACCCAAATCGCATGCACGAGACGAGTAATACATAAAAAATGGCGAGTAGTTGACGTAAGCGTTTGGCCGACGAAACATCGCGGGAATTGCATAGAAACCCAAGCCGTCAGAAACATTAAATTCACAATGAGCACCGAGAAAGAGATCCATAAATTCGCTACGAACTTTTGAGTTTGCGTAATCAATCACGCGTGGATTATTTGAGACGAGTGGTTTAGAAACTACCGAACCCATGCGCAATACAAATAAGCCGCGATCTGCGAGTGCCTCGGCGCCTGCAACGTAGTCATCCACATCACAATTTCGAAAATCATGATATGACATGTCTTTTTCGGGGAACGCTTTTTTTGTATACGCCGAATCTCGAACGATAAAACAAACGAAGCGATCACCTGGCTTTATACCTAACTCGGCAAGACCTGCCCTGCCTTGTTCGATTTGCGTTGCCGTGAATTTAAGGCGAGGCGGGTAAATATCTAATAAATTGTGAACATCTAAACATGTGGCAGTTGTGTTTTTGATCTGGTGAGCAGTTGCGCCTGGGATCAAATTGTTGACTCGAAACACCGCAACCATCAACCAATTCGGCCAAATTGTCAGCACTTGCTTCCACATTTTATAAAGCACTCGGTTAGCAATTGGCTCTGGTGCATACCAAAGATCAATTGATCGTTTAGGGCGCAAAGCAACCCCCGCTTCTTGTTCAAGGAGCCAGAGTTCGGTTTCAAGTGCAAAATGACCAATTCGATCGCTGCGTAACACGCCGATTCTGATTAATAACAGTGGGCGAATGATTCGGATGAAGACTACGAAAATTAAGGCAATTGGCGTTGAACTAATTAACCGCAATAACCGAATAATGCGACGAGATTTGCGAATCATAAGATATTAAATCGTCCAGTGTGGGTTCGTACGAAGAAACTCGGTGCCGATGATTGGTTTATGACCAATTACGCGACTCTGAATACCGGGAGGTGAAAGTTGGTCATACAGCGACCAAAACTTATCTTGCAGTGCCTTTGCATCAACAGTCAACTGCCAAGTGTCATTTTTACGAGCGAGCACTTCTTGAGTCGCAAGAGTTATTTCTTGTGGCGTGTTTTCCACAAGTTTTAGACCTGCGCGCTGGTATTCGTAACTGCTTGTGCAAGACCCGAGCGCATTTTTTGATGCCACAATTTCACTGAACGACATAAACCTATTCTCGTTCTCAATCCAATACTGTTTTGGGATTATCAAATCTTGCGGGCCGTACTTGCCGAAGTTGGCGATCGGAATGTAATTAGTCAAAACTCGTGGAACACGGAAAATCTCTGGGATTGAATCAATACCCAAGACTGTCGAAATGAAAATTTCACAGTTTGCCGAAAGATACACATCCAAAAAATCAGTACGCATGCCATTTGACGCGTAGTCAAACACTCCAGGCGTATCCACCGCAAATGGTCGCTCGACTTTGGCGCCCATTCTGAAGACTAAATAGCCATCGTTCGCTAATTTCTCGACAACATTTTGAAAATTGCTGATGTCATTATTGCGATAGTCATCATGACGGATGTCGCGGTTCTCGAACTGATCTCGCTTATACGACGAATCACGAACTGCCAAGCACACAAACTTCTGATTAGGGGCACGTCTCACAGAATTGAGAAAATCTTCGCCCTGCTTTGTTTCTGAATTTGAAAATTGAATATGCGACCACATCTTGCCGTACAAGCCGTAAGCATCTCGATCGTGATGGGAAATTGAAAATTTAGAACCGCCGGGAAGTCTCCGCGAAATGGCATCGGCATATCTGGTTATTGGAGAATCAGAAATATTGATCACTCGCGACCACATTGTGTCTAATTGATTGTTGGCAACTGCATAATCTGGGTTTCGATACCAAATGTCTGCTGTTTTTTTAGAATCGCCGTGAATTTTTGCGTCTTTCTCACACAAGTGGATTTCTACATTTGATGCGTAGTGTCCGATTTCGTGACTCGGCAAACGCCCAAACTTATAGTGCCGAACTGGATACACGACTCGGATAGCTATAGCAATCAAAAATCCAACGGTTAATTGCAGAAGCCTGACTACAGATTTCATGTGCCACCAAATGGCTGATGGTTAGTAAGAAAACTTTGAGAAATTGGTAGCCCACCAACTGCGCCTTCGGATAAACGAATATTTTGGGCGGCAACTTGCTGGACAGTCATAGTCCAATCATTTTTATCAAATCTTGAAAACATCTCAAATACAGCATCTACTAGGTCTTGTTCTGAATTGTCAATAATCTCAAACTCGAGATTCTCGTGAACCGTTGACTCACACCACGGAAATGGGGTTCTCAACGACTGTTGCAGACTCATCGCCGACTTCTCATTTTTGAGTTTGAAGCGTTTGGGCACCATGAAAGATTTTTCAAAAAATGAGCAATGTCCAAACGACGCATAGTTAGTTCTAATAACCGGTGTTCCAAAACACATCGGAACTTCTGAACCACCCGAATTTGTTGCAATAGAAAACTTCGCCTTACCCCACAAGAAGACATCCATCCAATCGATTCGCTCTACTGCATGCGCATAGTCAATGACATTGCGCATCGCCGGAAGCGGCGTCATCAGCGGACTGCCCATTCGGATTACCCACCCACCGCGTGCAACTATTTCTTCAATCATTGGAATGTAGGTTGCGATGTTTGCGTTTTGTGCCCGTGCATGAGCACGATGGTCACCTTCTCTAACATGCATAATCACGAACCAAGCATCAGACGGAAGTCCCCAACGCTTTAAAATTTCCGATCCGCGCTCAGTGATCGATTCGGGCACCGTTATCACTGGATCGCGTTTCGCATCGCTCCAAGCTTGATTTGCGATATTAATCGCCGACCATTGGTCAACTATTCCAGACTTAAGTCGGTACATCGGCACCTGATCAGTAATCGTGTTGAACTTTTTAGTGAAAAGTCCAATGAACTTGTGATCAGATTTAATGTTTGCAATTTTTGGCAAAAAGAGTTTAAGCAGTGAGCTATTCGCCGAATACCGCGGATCGTAAAGAAGAATCCTCTTTTCATCAGAACTCAGGCTTAACTCACTCAACTTTATTACTGTGTCAAGCAATGCGATATGACCTAACGGACCAGTCCAGTCATTGCCGAGAAAACGAAGGTCCGCAATATCTGATTTTTGCTCTTCGGCGAGTTGTTTCATCAAGTGATCTGCGTCAGTTGAGACCGAAAGATATTTAGACCACTCACCTCGAACAAAATGTATTTGTGCTAACGATTTTTTAAGTTCAATAGATTTTGGAAATATACTCAGGCCCTTATTTAATACTTCGATTGATTGCGATGTTTTGAAGTCTTTAATTAGTTTTCTAGATGAAACTAGAACTTCTTCAACTTGGCGATTCAACAAGATTTGCGCTTCGTCTAATTTATAGTCTCGATCAACTGAGTTAACAAATTTGCTTGAAATTCTGCTTAGTTTTTTCCAAAATCGTAAATTTGCGAAACTTACCGACGAAATAAGCGTCGTCACCGACCTGACCCTCGGGAACTTTTTCAAAAAAGTTAAAGGGTTGCCATGACTAATCTGAAACAACTGTCGGCGAATTTTTCTACTTAACATTGGCGATCTCTTGGGCAAGTGCATAACTCTCGGGCGTTCCAATATCTAAGTAAATTTCATTCGTTACAACGACATAGATGCGGTCATATAACTTCGGTATCACCTGTGTACTGAAATCACTTTCAGTTGTCAGACTGGCGATTAATTCGCTTGAAAGAATATAAAGCGCACCGTTCGCAAGGTTGCCGTGATCTTGAAGCGACTTTTCGTGCATATTTTGTAAAACATTCTGATCATCAACTTCAAGAATTCCACATGTTTGTGGCGTGTCTGTACGAAAAGCAAGCATTGTCATTAAACATTTCGCGGGCCGTTGATTATGAAATTTAATTAACTGTCCGAGGTTTGCTTCTGAATAATTGTCGGCATGCAACAAAATTCCGTCTTGGCTATTGAAAAAATTCCGATTAGCAATCAGTGTTCCAGCGGTGCCAAGTAATTCTGGTTCAAAAACTGATTCAACCTGATCACGGTAAACGGCCTTAGCGATATGTTCTTCAACAACTTGATGTTTGTAGTGCAGATTTACAAGTATTTGGCTCACGCCGACTTTCAGAAGCGAGTCGCACCATATATCTAATAAAGGTTTGCCCTTAATTGGAACCAAACACTTTGGAATCGTGTCAGTTAGAGGTCTAAGTCGAGTTCCGAGTCCAGCAGCGAGTAGTACTGCTCTCACTCCGCCAACTCATGGAGAAGTTCGTTTGGTGTAATTGGTGTATTGCCAACGCGACCGACTTGAATTGCCGCCGCCAATGAACCAAGCAACCCTGACTCCCACATGTTTGCCCCAACACTCATAGCCAGCGAGGTTGCAACGAGCATGCAGTCTCCCGCACCTGCGACATCTTGCGGGGCCGAATTGAGCGCGGGTATTTGGTCGGTCTCCCAGTCTTTGCCCCAGCGTCCATGCAAAAGTACGCCTTGTTCTCCAAGTTTCAAGGTGACGCTCTTTGCCTCTGCGCTTAAACAAACCAACTGTGCGATCACAACCAAACCGTCTTCGGTGTTGCGTAAAGCCAGTCTCGCTTCGCGTTCTGTCGGGGTGATCAGATCGGCGTTTTTAAATCTTGAGATATCGCCGATCTGTGAAGACGACTGGCTATCGGCGACAATTCGCATCTTATTTTT
>CAMCUE010000062.1 GCA_945878705.1 Ferrithrix thermotolerans DSM 19514
TATTTTCAGGCCAATGTCGATGGAACTTTCAATGTTTTAGAGGCTGCAAAAAATGCGGGAGTCAAGCGATTTGTCTATGCTGCTTCCTCGTCGTGTTACGGAATACCAGATAAGTATCCGACCTCAGAAGCCGCCGAGATTTCGCCGCAGTATCCGTATGCGTTAACAAAACGCCTAGGCGAAGAATTAGTAATGCACTGGGCGCAGTTATATAACTTGCCAGCAATTGCATTGCGATTGTTTAACGTCTACGGTCCAAGGTCACGAACCTCTGGCACATATGGCGCCGTTTTGGGTGTGTTCCTCGCACAAAAATTAGCGAACAAACCATTTACAGTTGTTGGCGACGGCACGCAAACTCGAGATTTCACATATGTAACTGACGTTGCTAACGCATTTTTGACGGCAGCACAAAGTTCAGTTTGCGAAGAAATCTTTAATGTCGGTAGCGGTGAAACAGTTTCTGTGAATCGCCTAGTTGAACTTCTCGGCGGAGAAGTCACGTATATCCCCAAGCGTCCTGGTGAGCCTGACTGCACATACGCCGATATCACAAAAATTCGCCGTGAACTGAAATGGCAGCCAAAAGTTGATATCAAACAAGGCGTTGATAATGTTCTAGCGAATATTGATTATTGGAAATCGGCACCAGTTTGGACGCCCGCAACGATTGCCACGGCGACACAAGACTGGTTCAAGTATCTTGGTAGCAATGACAAATAAAATATTTATCACTGGCGGCGCCGGTTACGTGGGCTCAATGTTGGTGCCGCGACTTCTAAAAGACGGTCACTCGGTCACGGTAATTGACTTGATGTGGTTTGGCGATGATGTAATTGACGCTCACCCAAACCTAAAAATGGTTAAGGGCGATATTCGTGATCAGAAATTATTGAAAGCCGAAATCCCTGGTCATGATGTCGTAATTCACCTGGCATGCATTTCAAACGACCCAAGTGTTGACTTAGACCCAGAACTTGGTCGCTCGATAAACCTTGATGCGTTTAGGCCTTTGGTTGAGATCAGCAAAGCAAGTGGTGTCAGTCGTTTTATTTACGCTTCATCATCGTCTGTTTATGGCGTTAAAAGCGAGCCGAACGTTTCAGAAGATATGTCGCTTGAGCCTTTAACTGATTATTCAAAGTTCAAGGCCGACTGCGAAAAAATTATTGCAGAATATCAGTCAGATGATTTCACGACTGTGACAATTCGTCCAGCAACAGTCTGTGGCTATTCACGTCGACAGCGACTTGATGTTGTTGTGAATATTCTTTCAAACTTGGCTTTTCACAAGCGAAAAATTACAGTATTTGGTGGTCAACAACTTCGCCCGAATATTCACATCGCCGACATGGTCGAAGCATATGTCGTGCTATTGAACGCACCGAAAGAATTGATCGCTGGCGAGATTTTCAATGCGGGTTATGAAAATCAAAGCGTTGAAGAACTCGCAATTTCGGTGCGCGATGTAATGGGCGATGATGTTGAACTTGTTACTTCACCATCAGACGACAATCGTTCGTACCATATTTCATCTCAAAAGATTTCTAAAACTCTTGGCTTCATTCCACAGCACACAATAAGAGATGCAATTGTTGACATGAAGAACGCGCTTGAAGGTGGATTATTGCCGGATTCTCTGACCGACGACAAATACTTCAATATCAAGCGAATCCAATCTGAAAAGTTGGCGTGATATTGAGGATCGGCCTCGATTTTGATAACACGATTGCAAATTACGACCAAGCGTTTCCAGAAGTTGCACGAATTCTTGGTTACAAAACTCAAACTCTAAACAAGCGTGACTTAAAACGCGAACTACTTGCACAGCCTGACGGTGATACGGCTTGGCAAAAAGTTCAAGGACTGATTTATGGCAAACACATTGACCTCGCCACTTTATATCCAGGCGTTTATGAGTTCGTGTTGCGCGCGCTCTCAGGCAATCATCAAGTTTTCATAGTTAGTCATAAAACCAAATTAGGTCATTTTGATGAATCAAAAACCCCATTACGAACCGCAGCAACCAACTGGTTGGTCAACCGAAAACTTGTCGGTGATGAAAATTCTCAAATTTCGCTGCAAAATGTTTTTTATGCCGAAACTCGATTTGAAAAAATACAAAAAATTACAGAACTACAACTTGACGTATTTATTGATGACCTTGACGAAGTGTTAGGTGATGAATCGTTTCCGGTTGTAACCCGCAAAATTTTATTCGGGGTATCACCAGTACCGAATTCGAACATCACGACAATGCAGTCTTGGCGCGAAGTTGGCAATAATTTATTCGGTGATCTTGAGGCAGACTTTGCGCTTTATGGCGCTCAGCAAATTTGTCCAGAGTTGAACTGTTCGTCAGCAAAGCGCATTGAAGGTCGGGGCAACAGCAAGATTTTCAGAATTGAAACTAATGTCGGAGCCCTGGCGCTGAAAGTTTATCCAGACTTGGCAGTAGACAATCGACCACGTCGAAAGACCGAGTGGTTAGCGTTATCGTTTCTAGATCAAAACAAATTGCCTGTGCCAGCGCCAGTAAATACAAATCAAGATTTGAACTGGTCTCTAATTAAGTGGGTCGATGGTTCGCCCGCTGACCAACTAAACGAAGCGCACCTGTCCAATGCTGCAGAGTTCATTCGCAGTTTGACTCAAGCAAGTCGTGCTCTGTCGGCTGGCAGTCTGTTCGATTTTGCAACTGAAGCTTGTTTGACTCCATCGTTGGTTGAATCACAAATTAAGTCGCGACTTGAAGCACTAAAAACAATCGAAGATTCTGATTTGCGCAACTTTGTTGACAACTCGTTGTCGGCAACTTTGAGTCGCACGATTGACAGGGCTCATCAATCACTCGGAGATAGTTACAACACGACTCTTGACTCAAGGTTTTGGACTCTCAGCCCATCGGATTTTGGTCTACACAATGCGATCGCTACACCGGAGAACGATCTCGTGTTTTTTGACTTTGAGTATTTTGGCTGGGATGATCCAGTAAAACTCACGGCGGATTTTTGTTTGCACCCTGGGATGTCTCTGGATGAGAACGCACAACAACAATGGATCAGTGAAGCGAAAAAAGTTTTCGCCGATGACCCTAATTTTGGTGTGCGGCTCAATGCGCTTTATCCGCTGTACGCAATTAGATGGGCGCTGATTATCTTGAATGAATATCGGGCCGACAAGATAAAGAACCGTTTGAACGCGCAGAGTAGAATGCAATCTGATATTCGAGGCGCACAGTTGAGGCAAATGGAGAAAGCTAAATTGATGTTAATGAATGCAGATCGGATAATTTTGTGATGCAGATGGATGATCGCTCAAAATTATTGCGGCGTTATGTGATTGACGCGATGCGCGGAGGTGGTAGAGGCCATCTAGGTTCGTCAATGTCAATGATTGAAATTTTGCGAGTGCTTTATGACTCGGTGCTTAAATTTGATCCTGCGAATCCTAAGTCGCTTGACCGCGATCGTTTTGTGTTAAGCAAAGGCCATGGATGTCTTGCTTTGTATGCAATTCTGGCGGATAAAGGATTTTTTCCGATTAGCGAACTAGAAAGTTTCTGTCGGCCGACATCTCGCCTGGGCGGTCACCCAGAGCGCGGCAAAGTTCCTGGCGTCGAGGCATCAACTGGTGCGCTTGGTCACGGGTTGCCAATTGCAGTTGGTTTGGCGCTCGCAATGCGGTTGCAAAAGCGCAATAGCCGCGTTTTCGTTCTTACTGGCGACGGCGAAATTAATGAGGGCTCGAATTGGGAAGCTGGCATGGCAGCAGCAAAACACAAGTTGTCAAACTTGACCGTGATGATGGATTACAACAAGTTGCAGAGCTATGGCAAGACTTCTGAAGTTTTAGATCTCGAACCGTTAGTTGATAAATGGAAAAGTTTTGGTTTTGTAACTCACGAAGTTGACGGGCATGATGTCGCAGCACTTGAAGCAATTTTCAAAAAATTACCTTTTTCGGATAGTGCACCTTCGGCAATAATCTGCCACACGATTAAAGGTAAAGGGTTTCCGTTTGCAGAAGGAAACCCTGAGTGGCATCACAAATCAGGAATGACAGAAACTGATATTCAACAGATGTACGACTGCCTCTAATGCGTAAAACTGCACTTGATTGCGTCTACAAACTCGGCAAAATTGACGAGCGAGTTGTGTTCGTCGGGTCTGATCTCGGTCCGGGCGTGCTCGACAAAATGAAAACTGAGTTTCCACAAAGGTTTTTTATGGAAGGTGTCAGCGAGCAATACATCGTAGGTATGGCAGCTGGTCTGGCGATGGAAGGTTTCATTCCATATGTCAATACGATCGCCACTTTCCTAACTCGTCGTTGTTACGAACAGGTAGCAGTAGATCTTTGTATTCATGATTTACCAGTTCGCTTAATTGCCAACGGTGGCGGTGGAGTTTATGCACCACTTGGGCCAACGCACTTGGCGATTGAAGACATAGCAATTATGCGAGCGTTGCCGAATATGGCTGTAGTGGCACCATGTGACGCCGATGAGATGAATCGTTTAATGATGTCAACTCTTGAGTGGCCACATCCGATTTATATTCGGTTGGGCAAAGGTGGTGACAAAATTGTGAGCGATGAAAAAAATGGTTTCGAACTTGGTAAAGCAATCATTATGCGAAGTGGCACCGATGGAATGTTCGTCACGACTGGTGTGATGACTCAACTTGCTTTAGAGACCGCAGACTTATTAAAAAAAGACGGAGTCAATGTCGGCATTGTTCACATGCATACGATTAAACCGTTTGACAGCAGTGGCGTAATTTCTGCAATTGAAAATGTTAAAGCAGTTGTCTCAGTCGAAGAACACATCGTTAACGGCGGGCTTGGCTCAGCGTTACTTGAAACATGCAGTGAACTTCGTCCAGATCTATTATCAAAAATTGCGCGAGTAGGTATTCCTGACAAATTTGCAACAGAGTACGGAAGTCAAAACTCACTATTAAAACATTGGGGAATTACATCAGATACCTTGGTAGGTGCAATGATGAAAAAACTCGGAGGTTAGTTGTGGTGTTTACATCAGATGAAGATCTCGCAATTGCAAATGAATATTCAGATCTTGGTTACATAATCAGAACAAATGCTGATAAAGATGCATATAAATGGATTCAGCAAAGCACGGCAAGTGTTGCCGCAAATGCTCTGAATATTGCCCAACCAAGTGACAACGAAAAATTCTTAAATGAAATTCACAACTTGGTTGAGCCATCAGCACTCAATGACTTTAGGTTAAAAGTTATTCAAGGATTAAACGCACTACCAGAGTTTCGTTTGATGTATTTTCGTTTGGCGAAACCTTATTTAGAGGCAATTGTCGGCAACGAACTCGCAATGCAACAGCGCATCAACCTGAGTATTCAAATGCCAAATGACTCGAGTTCATTGTTGCCAGTGCACGCTGACACCTGGTCTGGTGACTCACCATTTGAAGTTGTGGTTTGGCTGCCGCTAGTTAATTGTTTTGGCACAAAGGCGATGTATCTCTTGCCACCAACTGAGTCTGCAAAATTTTCAGATGATTTCAGCAAGCGGGGTGGCAGTAGTAGCGAATCAATTTTTGAATCAATCAAAAATGAAGTTAAGTGGCTCGAAGTAAAGAGCGGTCAAGTTCTTGTGTTCGATCAATCGCTCCCACATGGCAATCGTCTAAATGCCGAATCTGAAACTCGTTGGTCGATGAATTGCCGTTTCAAAGGAGTCTTTACTCCGTATGGTGATAAAAAACCAGGTGAATTCTTTGAACCGATTACATTGCGCCCTGCATCTAAGCGCGGCATGTCGTATACATTGCCAAAGATTTCGTGAAGAAGTTACGGGGTTACATATTTGCTCGCCCTTTTATGGGTGAGCGAGCACCTCAGCATGTTCAGAATATTATTCTCAGAGATTATTGCAATAAAAAGAGTTTTGAGTTATTACTTGCAGCAACCGAATATGCGATGCCTGATTCGTCCATGATTTTAGAGTCGGTGTTAGACGACTTGGATAGTGTTGACGGAATCGTGTTTTACAGTCTCTATCAATTACCAACCCAACCAGCACAAAGACAGTCGGTTTATTCGCGCGTGCTTGCGTCAGGAAAGTCGCTTCACTTCGCTGTCGAGGGCATGTCGATTACGAAACAAGGCGATGTTGATTCCGTAGAGCAATGTTTGTTAGTCAAGGCAACGCTTGATAGTTGCATCTCTAAAGTTGAGGTTTAAATAGATGGGCGTTTGGCGAGAATTTGTAACTCCTTTACATAAGTCAACGAAGCGCGATTATCTTGCGCGAATGAACGATGACAAAGTTCATTGCATGCTTAAGGCCAAAGAATATGGTGTCGACTATTGGGATGGTGATCGCCGTTATGGATACGGTGGCTACAAATATCGAGCAGGTTATTGGACGCCTGTTGCACAAAGTTTGATTGATACTTATAACTTAAAACCAGGTTCAAAAGTTTTGGATTTGGGTTGTGGAAAAGGTTTTTTATTGCACGAACTTTTATTGCTTGAGCCACAACTGCAAATAGTAGGCACCGACATTTCGGAGCATGGTTTAAGCCAAACCACCGATCTTGTAAAGCCGCATGTTCAAATTCACGACGCACGCGGCGAATTTAAATGGAAAGACAAAGAATTTGATTTAGTAATTTCGCTGACATTGCTACACAATTTGCGGGCTTTTGATTTAGAGAACTGTCTTCGTCAGATTCAACGCATCGGTAAGTCTCACTATGTCACATCAGAAAGTTACCGAAACGAACTTGAGCAATTTAATCTGCAATGTT